>NZ_JAMPSX010000002.1:0-163092 GCF_028484875.1 Providencia sp. PROV032 | reverse complement strand
TAGACTTATGTATGTTCATCGGCCAATCTTTATTTTAATGCCACTTGAACACTGCCATTTTCGAGCGCTTCCCCATTCACCACTTGCCCATTTAATAAGCGCACTCGGGTATTTTGGCCAGCCGTGGCATTATTAATCGCACGGCCCTCATATTTCACTGAAAAATTATCACCATTGGCGAACACAAATACCGTTTGCCCCGCTTTTATTGCCCATGGCTGCCGCGTCATTGATTTTGTGAATGTTTGTCCGGCAGGAATATTACGCAAGGCAATCGCTCCGCGAAGTGCGATTTTATCGGTGCTCGCACCTGCAGGTAGCTTATGTAATAAGCCCTTTTTGGTTCCGATATCAACAAACTGTATGGATTCCCCTCTAGTTATATTACGTGTGGCCACGTAATACTGGCCTGTCACATTCACCGTTAGCTGAATAAACTGTTTTTTCTTGCCACATTGTACGGGGAGGGAAACATTTCCCATATTGCGTCCACCAATCGGTGGGTTGATTTGAGGGTGCTCACAAGTCGGCCAACGCTCAATTGGGGTTTTAATTTCTATTGAAATGTGCGTTTTCTTGCCATGAATTTGGTGAAAATAATGGTTAATATCTTGGGGTAACGACGCTTGAGAAAGCGCTGGAGTAAGCCCTAACAAACTGATTGCCATATATAATGGCATTTTTTTAGCGTAATACATCCCGTTGTCTTCCCCCCAACAAACAAACTTTTTCACGATTGCAGTTTACGCAGCTCCGTAATAATGAATGAGCCAAATAGGTCAATTATTTTGCCTTTATCTCGCCATTAGATTTTTTAGTAGGCCGCTAAGATATGCGGGTCGAATTTTAATTTTTACTCGCGAACGCCCAAATCCAAGGATCGCGTTATTTCCATTGAGGCCCACTATGATTGATAAATTAAACGCCACGTTTGCTTTCCAGCAACAGGCTTTGTCAATACGCGAAGCAAGGCAGACCGTATTAGCTTCAAACATTGCTAATGCCGACACTCCCGGCTACCAAGCACGTGATATTGACTTTAATCGTCAACTTCAACAAGCCATGGATAAAGGTGTGGTAGGGGGAAAAGGCGTGACGCTCGCGGTGACTTCAAAAGGGCATATTGAAGGGCGGGGGATCAAAACGCCCAATATTGACCTGAAATATCGCGTGCCTTACCAAACCTCAATGGATGGTAATACGGTAGATATGGATATTGAACGCAGCCAATTCGCAGATAACACCCTGAAATATCAGGCCGACCTTACATTCATCAATAGCCGCGTCAAAAGTATGCTGGCTGTCTTACAGCAAGGGTAACCTTCATGGCTTTACTGAGTATTTTTGATATCTCTGCATCGGCATTGACCGCGCAATCTCAACGCTTGAATGTCAGTGCGAGCAATATGGCAAACGCAGAAAGTATTGCAGGGCCAGATGGCCAGCCATATCGTGCAAAACAAGTTGTTTTTCAAATGGCACCGCAAGGGCGCCACGAAGTGGGGGGCGTGCGTGTGAGTGAACTGATCGAAGACCCAACGCCACCCCGAATGGAATATAAGCCGGGTCACCCGTCAGCGAATGAAAAAGGCTATGTGCAAATGCCAAATGTCGACATGGTTGGTGAAATGATCAATACCATTTCAGCCTCCCGTAGCTATCAAGCTAACTTAGAAGTGATGAATACAGCAAA
This sequence comes from Providencia sp. PROV032, assembly GCF_028484875.1. Classification (NCBI taxonomy): domain Bacteria; kingdom Pseudomonadati; phylum Pseudomonadota; class Gammaproteobacteria; order Enterobacterales; family Morganellaceae; genus Providencia; species Providencia sp. PROV032. The sequence continues at coordinate 161,399 of NZ_JAMPSX010000002.1, read as the reverse complement.
AACCTTGCTGCAAAAGACACTCACAATAGGCCAGTAAGGGAGCGTTTTCATGGGAATTGCAGCCACAATGTACGACTCTTTGGATAATACGACAGCCGGTCCTGAGCCAGCTGCGAGCAATGTGCCAAAGAAAAGTCAAAGTGACGATATGCGCGACACTTTTTTAAAAATGATTGTCACGCAGATGCAAAACCAAGACCCAACAAAACCAATGGAAAATACGGATTTAACCAGTCAATTGGCACAAATTGCCACGCTTGAAAGTATGAATAAACTCAGCGATAGCGTGAGTGGCATTTCTCAACAAATTGGTTCAGGTCAGTCATTACAAGCCACTCAGCTTGTCGGAAAAGGAGTGCTTATTCCGCGCAATGAAATTATTTTAGCGCCTCTCAAGAAAGAGAGTACCGGCGAAGACAGCTCGGTCACTAAGCCATCAAACCCGCTTCCAGACGAAGGCATCAGCCCAAATAGTCCTTCAACGTTTGGGCTTAGCAACAAAGATGCGATTGAAGGTGAAGAGGGCGCTGAAGCGCCGCAATCTGAATATATTTCCTCGCCGTTTGGTTTCTTTTTACCGAAATTGGCGGACAACGTTGAAATTACTATTCGCGATAAAAACCGAATGGTTGTGCGAACCATTACCTATGATACGGAAGTTAAACCCGATATCTATGATATGGCGTGGGATGGTCGTGATAACAACGGCAACTTGGTCACGGATACAACAGGAAAATATTACTTTGATGTGAAAGCCGTCAGTTCGGGGGCTGAAATCGAAGTGACCAAACTGGGGTATACCCGTGTTAACGGTGTGACCCCAGGCTCTGACGCACCATTACTTGATGTTGGCATTGGGCAAAGTGTCCCGCTGAGCAGCATTTTCAAGGTTTATCCATCTTCTTAATTTACCCCCAATACTCATGGAGAAAATATGTCTTTTTCACAAGCAGTCAGTGGCTTAAATGCAGCCTCAGCGGGGCTTGATTCAATTGGTAATAATATTGCCAACTCCGCAACAAATGGTTTTAAAGGCGCGACGACCTCATTTGCCGATATGTTTGCAGGTTCAGGCGTTGGCTTAGGTGTCAACGTGGCCGCAGTGACCCAAAATTTTAAAGATGGCCCAATCACGCGTACGGATAGAGCGACAGACGTTGCCATCTCAGGTAATGGTTTTTTCCGTGTGCAAGACCAAAACGGTGACACTTACTACAGTCGTGATGGCCAATTCTTACGCGATAAAAGCGGTAATTTAGTCAATAACCAAGGGATGGTAGTCACAGGTTACCCCGCGAGTGTTGATGAAAAAGGCAATGTTACCATTCAAAGTGGTGGTGTTCCTGCTGGTTTGAATATTCCAACGGATATGATGGATGCAAAAGCGTCGGAATTAGCGAAATTAACCATTAACCTGAACTCAGAAGATAAAATCAAAGATAAACCTTTCGATGTAAACAATCCCGATGATTCAGCAACTTACAATTTCAGCACGACTATGACGGCGTATGATAGCCAAGGTAACACGCATGAAATCTCCGTGTACTTTGTAAAAAGTGCGGATAATGAATGGAAAGTGTATGCCAAAGATGCGAATGACAAAGTTGCAACGCAATTAATCAATACTGAGGATGTAGACGATACCGTTGTTGTTCATAATAAATTAATTTTTGATGGTAACGGGCGTTTGTCAGCACCGACAGATGCCACTTTTGATTTTAATTATAAAGGGCTAAATGGCGCAAATGATGGTGTTCTTCGCGTTGACCTAAACAAAACTCGCCAACAAAAAGTCAGTGAATCTTCCGTTAGTGCCATTGATGTGAATGGCTATCCAGCCGGTGAATACACCACCTTTAAAATTGAAGATAACGGTTTAATTACCGCTAACTATTCTAACCAACAAAAACGCGTGGTTGGCCAGGTGGCATTATCCGCTTTCGCAAACCCAAATGGTCTGGTATCCCAAGGTGGCAACGTTTGGGCCTCTTCCAATGCGTCAGGTAACCCGATGGACGGCGTTCCGGGTGTCGGCCAGTTCGGTAAATTAACCAGCGGTGCGTTGGAGTCTTCTAACGTGGATATGAGCCAAGAGTTAATTAGCATGATTGTGATGCAGCGTAATTACCAATCAAACGCGCAAACCATCAAGACACAAGATCAGATGTTACAGACGCTGGTTAACTTACGATAAAACAAGAGGGTGGCCATGGATCACGTCATTTATACCGCGATGGGAGGAGCGCGTCATGCGCTGGAAAACCAAGCGATTGTTTCAAATAACATTGCCAATGTGTCAACTGCGGGCTTTAAAGCACAATTGTCCGCAATGCGTGCAGTCCCCGTGAATGGTGACAGTGAGCAAACCAGAACGCTGGTGGTCGCTACTACCCCCGGTGCGGATATGAGCCAAGGGCCACTCAATTATACGGGTAAGCAAACCGATGTTGCGTTGAATGATAAGCATTTTTTGGCTGTTGAGTTAGCCGATGGCACAGAAGCTTATACCCGTAACGGTAATATTCAAGTGTCTAGTGAAGGTGAACTTGTCATTGGCGAGCGTCGCTTACAAGGTGATGGCGGGCCAATTAACGTTCCGCCAAATGCAGAATTAACCATTGGTGCAGACGGGACAGTTACTGCGCTGTTAGCCACTGACCCGCCAACGATGTTAGGGCAAATCGGGCGTTTGAAAGTGGTTGAGGCACAGCCTCAAGACTTGATCCGAGGTGAGGACGGTTTGTTTCATTTATCACCACAAGGGCAAGCGGCAAATGGCAATGTTTTGCCGCAAAGTGAACGAGGAATTGTCACTGCGGGGGTGATTGAAGGCAGTAATGTCAACGCCGCAGAAGCGATGGTTTCCATGATTGCCAATGCAAGGCACTTTGAAATGCAAATGAAAGTTGTCCGAAGTGCTGATGAAAATGCACAACGGGCGAACCAACTGCTCGCTGTTAGCTAAATACAGTAAGGAATTATTATGATCCGCTCATTATGGATTGCTAAAACAGGGCTTGATGCTCAACAAACTAACCTTGATGTTATTTCGAATAACTTAGCCAACGTTAGTACCAATGGTTTCAAGCGCCAACGCGCTGTTTTTGAAGATTTAATGTACCAAAACATTCGCCAACCGGGAGCCATGAGTTCAGAACAAACTTCGTTACCATCGGGTTTGCAAATGGGAACGGGGTCACGCCCGGTTGCCACAATGCGTATTCATGCACAAGGCGCATTAAATAAAACCGGAACAACGACAGATATCGCGATTAAAGGCCAAGGTTTTATCCATGTGCAAATGCCGGATGGTACGGATGCCTATACGCGAGATGGGGCATTACAACGTAATCAAGATGGCCAATTAGTGACATCCAGTGGTTACCAAATTGTCCCAGCGATTATGATCCCCGATAACGCTAACAGTTTGACGATTGCGCGTGACGGCACGGTATCTGTCACTGTGTATGGAGATACTCAACCGCAGCAAGTTGGCCAAATTACATTAACCACCTTCATTAATGATGCTGGTTTAGAAAGTATGGGTGAAAACCTGTATATGGAAACCGCCAGTTCGGGTGCACCAAATGAAAGTGCACCGGGTACCAATGGCGCCGGTTTACTTTATCAACATATGTTAGAAACCTCTAACGTCAATGTGGCCGAAGAGTTGGTCAACATGATCCAAACTCAACGTGCTTATGAAATCAACAGTAAGGCGGTATCCGCTTCTGACCAAATGTTGCAGCGCTTAACGCAATTGTAATTGGTAAAAATAACTCATTGCGATAGTGATGAGTTATCTGTGAGAGGGATCTCTTCGTGATGATAAAACGTACACAGCAGCAAAAGAGTAACATGATGATTGAAAGCGGCACGATTTCTCAACAGCAAAAAGCAGCGTTGTTAACGCGTTTCATAACGCCTAAACAGGCAGGGTTACTTGCCATTTTGGTCTTAGTTACCAGCGGTTGTGCACAAATCAAATCGCGTCCATTAGTGGACACCCAAACCACGGCAATTCCAACAGCACCAACAGCCCCTGCACCGAATGGCTCGATATTTCAAAGCGCTCAACCCGCTTACTATGGTTATCAACCATTGTTTGAAGACAGGCGCCCTCGTAATGTTGGCGATATTTTAACCATCAACTTACAAGAAAACGTGAGTGCGAGCAAAAACTCCTCTGCGAATGCGAATCGTAGTGGAAAAACAGGTTTCTTAGCCGCGATATTACCAGGTTTTATGCAAGGGTGGATTGGCGGTAAAAACACAGAATTAGATATTAAAGGTAACAGTGATTTTAGTGGCAAAGGCGGTGCCAATGCCAATAACACCTTTAAAGGGACGATCACTGTCACTGTAGACCAATTATTGGCGAACGGTAACTTACATGTGGTTGGTGAGAAACGTATTGCGATAAACCAAGGCACGGAGTCGATTCGTTTTTCAGGAGTGGTTAATCCCCGCACTATCGGTTCAGACAATCATGTGAGTTCGACACAAGTCGCAGATGCACGTATTGAATATGTGGGTGACGGCTATATTAACGAATCGCAAAACATGGGATGGCTACAACGCTTTTTCTTAAATGTTTCCCCTTATTAATTAAACATTAGCGAGAAAACAGCCGAGATAATTCAATGAAAAACAACGTATTAATTTTGCTATCACTATTTTTTTGCTTCGCTTTCTCAGCACACAGTGAGCGTATTAAAGATTTAACTACCGTTCAAGGCGTGCGGGATAACGCCTTAATTGGCTATGGTTTAGTTGTGGGTTTAGATGGGACTGGTGACCAAACCATGCAAACGCCGTTTACGACACAAAGTTTGAATAACATGCTGTCGCAAATGGGGATCACCGTGCCACCGGGTACCAATATGCAATTGAAAAATGTGGCTGCCGTTATGGTCACTGCGAAATTGCCTCCGTTCGCACGTACAGGTCAATCCGTGGATATTGTTGTTTCCTCCATGGGTAACGCGAAAAGCTTACGTGGTGGTACGTTGCTGATGACACCGCTCAAAGGGGTTGATGGGCAAATTTATGCGATGGCTCAGGGGAACATCTTAGTGGGTGGTGCGGGTGCCAGTGGCGGCGGTAGCAGCATTAAAGTCAATCAACTCAATGGTGGCCGTATTACTGGTGGAGCCACTATCGAACGCGAATTACCGAGCAGTTTCGGGCAAAGTGGTGCGATTAACCTGCAATTAAACGAAGATAGCTTCACATTGGCACAAGATATTGCAGATGCAATTAACCGAATGGGCGGTATGGGAACCGCGTCTGCGTTAGATTCAAGAACAGTGCAATTACTGGTTCCAGCTAATAATCGTGACCAAGTGCGCTTTTTAGCACGAGTGCAAGAACTGAATGTACGTGCGCCAGTGGCTGAAGCGAAAGTGATCCTCAATTCACGCACCGGTTCTGTGGTGATTAACCGCAGTGTCACACTAGATAGCTGTGCTGTTGCGCACGGTAGTTTAGCCGTCACGGTAGAGAGACAAACTCAAGTGAGCCAACCGGATACCCCATTTGCGGGTGGGCAAACCGTGGTGACTCGTAACACCAGTGTCGGAGTACAAGATAGGGGCGGAGCATTGCAAAAAGTCAACGCCAGTGTGCAATTAAACCAAGTCATTCAAGCGCTGAATACACTCGGTGCAACACCGAACGACCTGATGTCGATACTGCAAGCGATGGAAAGTGCAGGCTGTTTACGCGCGAAACTGGAGATCATCTAATGAGTAACATGCAGCTATTGCAAGGTGCCGCATTTGATTTACAGTCGCTGGGGCAGTTAAAAGGTGAACTGAATAAAAATTCGGCGCAAGGGCTGCGCCACGTCACGCAGCAACTTGAGGCAACATTCGTTCAATTGATGCTAAAAAGTATGCGTGACGCACTCCCACAAGATGGTTTATTTTCCAGCGACCAAACACGCATGCTCACCAGTATGTATGACCAGCAAATCGCCCAAGATCTGTCGCAAAAAGGCTTAGGTTTTGGGGATATGATGTACCAGCAGCTTACGCGAGACCAGCACACTTCAAGTGAGCCAATACCCAATAGCCTGCTACCGTTAGATGAAAAAACAGCGCAATCATTACCGCCATTTAATATGGAACAAATGATGCGCCACTTTGCCCCAATGGGCGATGCGTTATCGGCACCATTCCAAAAAATCAAAGCGTTATCGCTAAATAGCAGTAATTTTATTAGCCGCTTAATTGAACCCGCAAAAGCGGCAAGCCAAAAAAGTGGTATTTCACATTTTCTGGTATTGGCACAAGCGGCATTAGAAAGTGGATGGGGGCAGCGCGAAATTCTGAAATCAGATGGAAAAACCAGCTATAACCTATTTGGGATAAAAGCGGGGAAAAACTGGCAAGGGCCTGTCACGAATATTATGACAACAGAAGTGATTAACGGCAAAACCATCAAAATGCGTGATGATTTTCGCGTTTATGGCTCTTATGAAGAGGCGATTGCCGATTATATCAACCTATTGACCGAAAACCCGCGTTATAAAGATGTCAAAAAAGCACCGACACCAGAGATTGCCGCGCGTCGTTTACATCAAGCTGGATATGCCACAGACCCCGGTTACTCGGACAAGCTTATCACCTTGATTAATCAAATACGCGGCCATCAACCGACAAGTAGCTTCTCGACGTCAAGGGCGGTTCAGGCTTACACCATCGATTTGAACGATATTTTCTAAAAATACGGAATTATTGCGAGTTTGGGCTAAATAAATACGCTGAATTTCCGATAACCAAATATGCTCTAAATACTTTGCGTTGCTATCGCTTTCATTGTGTCAGCCAATGGGGGCGACGAGCATCCAGAACAGGAAAAGCTTATGCTGAACAATGTAATGAATAATGCGCTCAGTGGTGTGAACGCTGCACAAGGCGGGTTAAGTGTGATTTCTAACAACTTAGCCAACGCAGGTGTAGGTTACTATCATCGCCAAAGTGCTGTTTTCGGGGAGAATCCCGGTACGATGACACCTAATGGCTATTTTGGTAACGGCACTTATTTCAGCCATGTTCGCCGTGAGTTTGATGAATTTGTCAATGCGCAGTACAGCCAATCCCGCGCGCGTAGCGGCGACTATGAGGCGTACGTTAAGAACTGTAATAAAGTTGATGATTTGCTTACTAATGATATTGAAGATATCTCGAGTAACATTGGCAGCTTTTTCACCGCGTTAGATGCGGCCAGCAGTGATGCCAGTGATAAGACGTTGGTTGATGTTTTTTTAGGCAACTCAAATGCATTATTGAGCCAGTTTAAAGAAGCAGATCGTCGTTTGCAGGAAATGGAACGGGATACAAATCATCAGATAGAAAACAAAGTTAAAGATATCAATATCTATGCTGAGAAAATTGCCGGTTTAAACCAGCAAATTTCGCGGATCCGTTCTGTGAGTGGTTCCGAGCCAAATGACTTACTGGATGTTCGTGACCGTTTAGTCAATGAAGTTAACTCATTGATTGGTGTCAAGGTTATTGAGCAAAACGGAAACTATAACGTGACGTTTGCTAATGGTTTACCGTTGGTCACGGGTGAAAAAGCGAATCGCCTAGAAGCCGTTCCGTCTTCTAAAGATGATAGCCGTTTTAGTATAGGTTTTGTGGGCGCGAATGGGCAAGCACGTGAAATTCCTGATGAATCATTCCGTGGTGGGGAACTCAGTGGTATTTTGCGTTCTCGTCAAGAAGTCATGGACCCGGCTTATCAAAAGCTCAATAAGTTAGCATTGGTTTTTGCGACCAAATTCAATGAAGTACACAGCAAGGGGTACGATGCCAACGGCAACACCGGTAAAGACTTTTTTGAAATTGGTAAAGGTTCTGTTGTTAGTAACACCCATAATAGTGGCAAAGCGGATTTTGATCTCAGTTATAGCGATGTGTCTAAAGTGACAGGCAATAACTACGAAATGCGTTTTGATGGCACTGAATGGAATGTCACACGTTTACCCGAAGGCATTAACGTTCCGGTTGATTCAAATACGGCAGGCACACTGAAATTTGATGGTTTAGAAATCAAAATCAGCAATAGCACTGGTATGTCAAAAGGCGACTCATTTCTGGTGAAGCCAGTGAGTGGTGTGATCAACGGTATGCAGGCTTTGGTGAGCAATGCATCCGATTTTGCAGCCGCGGGAAGTAAAGACAGCGGCCCTGGTGATAATGAAAACATTAAACAACTGGTGAAATTGCAAGATGAAAAACTCATTGATGGTAGCTCCACATTTTCTGATTTCTATGCAACGTTAGTGAATGATGTGGGCAGCAAAACCAAACAAGCGCAAATTGATTCTGAAACACAGAACAAAATGACAGAAAGCTTCTATGAACAAGAGCAAGCTATCTCTGGCGTAAATATGAATGAAGAAAGTATTCAGATGCAGAAAATCCAACAGTTTTTCAATGCCAATGCGCAAGTGTTAAAAACGGTGGATGATTTATTTAACGCATTGATGCGTGCATTCTAAATATTAGCGATAGAATAAGGATTTAGCGATGCGTTTAAGTACCAATATGATTTACCACCAACGCTTGCAAGACATGAATAGCGCGCAAGCGCGTTGGATGGACGCCGGAAGCCAATTAGCGTCTGGTAAACGTGTAAGCAAGCCTTCTGATGACCCGCAAGCGTCTTCGCAAGCGGTGCGGATTAACCAATCAGAGAACCGAAATCAACAGTATGTGGCGAGCCGTGGATTTGCTAAAACAGGAATGACCCTGCAGATGAGTATTTTGACTCAGATGACAGATGTGACCACGCAAATCGATACCACCATTATTCAGGCATCAAACCAAGGTAGTTTAAGCGATAAAGACCGTAATACCTTGGCAGAACAACTCACGGGTTTGAAAGAGCAGTTAGTGGCGTTGGGTAACTCGACAGATGGCAATGGCCGCTATATTTTCGCGGGTTTTAAATCAGATAAACCACCATTTGAAATCGATGCTAACGGCGAAGTGCTTTATCACGGTGGCGACAAAGCGATTATGCAGAATGTGGCGAGTGACCGTGAGATGACGACTTATTTCACTGGCGCGCAAGTGTTTGATACGGACAGTAAAGGTGTTGTGAATATTTTCAAATCACTGAATACGGGTATTGAGTCACTGAAAAAACCACTGCAAGGCGCACCACAAGCAGATTTAGACCAAGCGCAATCTGAGTTGGGTGAAGCGAACCGTGCCATTAAATCGGCATTAGATCAAATTTCCAATATTGAAGCTAAGCAAGGTTTACAATTACAAGAAATTGATAAATTGAATTTTTTAGCTGACACGCGCTCGATTCAAAACGCAGCCCGTAAAAGTGAGTTGTTAGAAACTAATTGGACTGGCACCACCACAGATTATTATAAAGAAAAAGCGATGTTTGAAGCTTCACAAAGTATTTTCAAAGACTTAAATAGCATGTCGCTTTTCGGCAGCCGTTAATTATTTAATATTCTTTTTACTCACCGCGCTTTGGAGCCATTCAAGCGCGGTTTTTTGTTTGGTTTTTTTAGTCACCACTTCAAAGTTTGAGTTCACTATTTGTGTTTTTCATATTGCATAAATTTGCGTTTGTTTTACCCTAATTTGACCTTTGATTTTTGCTCTTTAAAAATCCATTGACTAAACAATAAGTTACAACCAGTACTGAAAATAAAGGTATTTTTCATTTTTTAAAGCTAGCACGTTGTTTTTATTTGTTTTAATCTACGAAAGTTATAGTTCACTGCCATACAGGCAGCTTAGAAAAAACCAATTCTGCCCAGCATTCGCCATTGCTGGTTCACTGCCATACAGGCAGCTTAGAAATTTAGGTTGTAGCGGGGAACCTGCTCCAGTGCGTTCACTGCCATACAGGCAGCTTAGAAATCTGAATCCGATAGGTTGCGGCTTCGCATTTCGTTCACTGCCATACAGGCAGCTTAGAAATCAAAGAAGTTCTAGCAACAAACCAACCTCACGTTCACTGCCATACAGGCAGCTTAGAAATTGTTACCCGCTCTTGGTTTTACTTCCGTGAGGTTCACTGCCATACAGGCAGCTTAGAAATCAAAGAAGTTCTAGCAACAAACCAACCTCACGTTCACTGCCATACAGGCAGCTTAGAAAATTCGGCACACTCACAAACATAGTTTCAAAATGTTCACTGCCATACAGGCAGCTTAGAAATGCCATTGAAATGAATGACGCCATGATGAGTGGTTCACTGCCATACAGGCAGCTTAGAAATCGTACTGAAGAAAATCCAGGCTTTACGAAACAATCACTGTCATACAGGCAGCTTAGAAACTGACTTGGCAGATTGCACATCTTGCGATAGTGTTCATTGTCATACAGGCAGCTTAGAAAACGGCAACGCAAGCCGATTATGAGTGATGGAAGTTCACTGCCATACAGGCAGCATAAAAAAATTATCAAAGCGTTTTTTTTACGCACCATTTTGTGAAACCCTTCGCAGATTGGACTTTAGTCATGGATTAAGGCTTGTTTAGTGGGAGAAAGGTTATTTTAATAGGATTAATTGATTTAAAAATCTTATTATTTAAGGACGAAAATTAGCTCATATGGATGATTTTTCACCGAATGACTTAAAAACTATTTTACATTCGAAACGGGCCAATATGTATTACTTGGAACATTGCCGGGTAATGCAAAAAGATGGTCGAGTGCTCTATTTCACCGAAGCCAAAAACGAAAATCTCTATTTCAATATCCCAATAGCAAACACCACCGTTTTGTTACTGGGAACAGGAACCTCCATCACTCAAGCTGCGATGCGAATGCTATCCCAAGCAGGGGTGCTTGTTGGTTTTTGTGGTGGTGGGGGAACGCCACTGTATATGTCCACCGAAGTTGAATGGTTAACACCACAAGGAGAGTATCGGCCAACGGAATATCTGCAAGGCTGGTTATCCTTTTGGTTTGATGATGAAAAACGTTTAGCAGCAGCTAAAGTACTACAGCAATCACGCATCAAATACTTACAACAAGTATGGCAAAGTTCACGAGAACTCCAGAACGAGGAGTTTATCTATCACGATAATACCATTCAATCCGCATTGAACACCTTTCACCAACGCACTGACGCAGCTCAAGATACACAAGAATTATTACTCACCGAAGCCCAACTGACTAAAACCTTATATAAGTACGCAGCGAATAATACAGGGCAAACGAATTTTACTCGTCAGCACCAAGCGACGGACAAAGCTAATGACTTTTTAAACCATGGTAATTATCTGGCTTATGGGTTAGCTGCAAGTTGCTTATGGGTATTAGGTATTCCTCATGGCTTTGCTGTGATGCACGGTAAAACTCGTCGTGGGGCTTTAGTATTTGATATTGCTGATTTAATCAAAGATGCCATTGTATTGCCATGGGCGTTTATTTGTGGCAAAGAAGGAGCGAGTGAGCAAGAATTTCGCCAGCAAGTTTTGCAATCTTTTGTTGAGCATCAGTCCCTTGATTTTATGTTCGATACCGTTAAATCACTGGCTTTGCCAGCAAAGAAAAATCCACAACAGGCCATGCCACTATGATGGTTACCTTTGTTTCCCAGTGTGAAAAACATGCCTTAAAGCGAACTCGACGAGTGTTAGATGCATTTGCGAACCGAATTGGTGATAACACTTGGCAAACGCTGATCACTCAAGAAGGCTTGCAAACGCTACAAAAATTATTGCGGCGCAGTGCCAGCCGCAATACTGCGGTGAGTTGCCACTGGATACGCTCTCGATCGCGCAGCCAGTTACTTTGGGTGGTTGGGAATAAAAGTAAATTTAATGCACAAGGGCATGTTCCCGTTAATCGAACAGAAAAATCCCTACTGGGTAGTGAACGTGAAAATAATTGGAGGTATTTGCCACTCATCAATGGGTTTGCTCGGTTGGCCGCGTTGCTCCATGACTGGGGAAAAGCTTCGCGACTTTTTCAAGACAAGTTAAATCCACATGTTAAAACCCATTTTAAGGGGGATCCCCTGCGCCACGAATGGGTATCTTCATTGCTATTTAGCGCGCTGGTAAAAAGCCAAGCCGAACCACAACGGGATGAAAGCTGGCTTGACGCGTTAGTTACCTCCTCATGGCATGAGCAGCAACTGCAAGCTTGGGTAAGGGAAAACAATCAGTGCGAAACACCACTGAGCCAATTACCTGATGCCGCTTCACTTCTGGTTTGGTTGATTGTTTCACATCACCGATTGCCCTTTTTGGCTAGTAAACAAGCTCGTTTGCGATATGAGGGTAAAAGCTGTGATTCATTAGCCGAATTATTAAAACTGGTGGATAAACAGTGGGGCTATCAAAATTATTATGATGAGGCTGAATATTCACAGCGTATCCATCAATGTTTCGAATTTCCTCATGGGTTATTGAGTGAGTCAAAAATTTGGCAACAAGCGCTCAGTCAGGCGGCAGAACACCTTAAACATCAACTGCCACTGTTGAATGAAGCACTCGAAAATGGCTGCTGGCGGCTAGTCGCAGAACAAGCACGCTTGTGTTTGATGCTAGGGGATCATAATTATTCCTCAAAAGAGGCAGACTCAACATGGCAATCAGATATTGCACTTTACGCGAACACGCAACGAGTCAATAAAGATGTTCAGTACAAACAAAAACTCGACGAACATTTGCTGAATGTCGCTAATATTGCAGCCAATGTGTCAGAATATCTTCCTTTTTTCGAATCTGAACCGCCAGTCGCTAATGATATTCCTGAATTAAAACATAATAAAAATGCGACTGGAAAATTCAGTTGGCAGGAAGATGTGGTTAATACCATCAATCAGTATCGGGATGATCAACACGATAAAACGCAAGGGTATTTTATCGTTAACATGGCGAGTACTGGCTGTGGCAAAACAGTTGCCAATGCCAAGATTATGCAGGCACTCGCGGAAGATAAACAAAGTTTACGGTTTATTCTTGCTTTAGGGCTGCGCACATTGACACTACAAACTGGGGATGAATATCGTCACCGTTTGGGGCTAGAAGATGACAACCTGGCCGTATTGATTGGCTCTAAAGCGGTACTAAAACTGCATCAAGAACATCTCAGTGAGCAGATGTTTATTAAGGATGCTCATCAATTAGCCGAGTTTGGTTCTGAATCTCAAGAAAGTCTTTTTGATGATGAAGGGCTCGAATTGAACTGGCAAGGCAGTTTACCAGAAGAAGAACTTTCGACTGTATTAACACGACCAAAAGACAGGGCATTGCTCTATGCCCCTATCTTAGCCTGCACCATAGACCATATGATGGGAGCAACAGAAACCACTCGAGGTGGGCGCTATATTCTTCCCTATCTGCGCTTAATGTCATCTGACTTAGTTATTGATGAAATTGATGATTTTACGGGAGATGATTCTAAAGCCATCGGGCGTTTAGTCTATTTAGCGGGCGCATTGGGTAGAAAGGTCATGATCTCATCCGCAACTATCCCCCCTACATTGGCTCTTTTCTATTTTAAGGCTTATCAACTGGGTTGGCGGGTTTATGCGCTTAGCCAGCAAAAATCACCGCAAGTGGGCTGTATTTGGGTGGATGAGGGACAATATGACAGTAAAAAAGATAAATGTACCCACTCATGCCATATTGCAACGATCACTGCGGCAGATGAAGAAGAAACACTCAATTATTATCGCCAATACCATCGTACTTTTATTGAAAAACGTATTAAGACGCTTAAATCACAAGTTGCACGACGTAAAGCATTTATTGTACCTATGCAAAAGGAACAAGGTTCTGACCAACAAACACACTATTTTTCTCACATTCAGCAAGGGATCTTAAGGCTGCACCAAGCGCATTCATGTACTGAAATGCAAACTCAGCTTCAAGTTTCCTTTGGCGTCGTGCGTGTCGCCAATATTCCGGTTTGTGTTGCATTAACCCATCATTTATTAGCGAGTGAATGGCCGGACGGGGTAGAAATTCGCACCATGGCCTATCATAGCCAGCAAGTGTTGCTATTACGTCATGAGCAAGAAAAACACCTTGATGCCGTATTGAAGCGTAAAGAAAAAGTGGGAGAGCAACCTAATGCTTTCCAAAATCCAGTTATTCGGCAGCATATTGACCACGTTCACCAGCAAGGCCAAGCGAAACACCTTATTTTTATTCTAGTGGCGACGCCTGTTGAGGAAGTTGGACGTGATCACGATTTCGATTGGGCGGTGATCGAACCTTCATCTTATCGCTCTATCATTCAGATGGCAGGGCGGGTTCGTCGGCACCGAGAGGGGGAAATAACCGACCCCAACGTCGCTTTGCTGCAATACAACTGGAAAGGATTCATTGAAGAAAAGCCGCAGGATGTTTTTTGTAAACCGGGTTATGAAAATGGCAATCTAAGTCTTCGTTTGTCCACCCATGACTTGTGTGAGCTAGTGGATGAACAGCAACTATTAAAATCTGTCGATGCAGTACCTAGAATTCAACAAATCGCGAATTGGAAAAATCAGCAAAATAACAACTTGGCTTGTTTAGAGCATGCATTCATCGAACAATTGATGGGGGATGTGGCAGAAACGCCTATGTCTAAAACAACTGTGAAAACGCGATCTTCTCATTTATCAAAAATAGAATTATCTAAAAATAGGCCGCCTGTGCTTTGGGGGTATACCTCTGGGGCTTTGGGGCTAACAGCGCTTTCTCAGCAATTTTTTTCATTTAGACAAAGTGAGCCGACAATTTGTTTATCTCTAATTTTATCAGCAAAAAATAAACTGCATTTTTGTGAATATGAGAAGGACAGTGGTTGGGTAAAAATTGATGGGGCATACGGGATAAATTTGCAACCACTTGCAGAGTCATTAAAACGCAGGCTATGGCTAGTGCGCGATTATCAGCAATCTTTAGAAAACCGTGAAAATGAATACCAGTCAGCGGAACAGCTTTCTCAGCGCTATGGGGAGATCAGTTTTATACCACGTAAAAAAAGTGGCATTCATTTTTATTATAACGACCAAATGGGACTCAGCACGTTTAATAATTCCAAGTAAAAACTCCAGTCACAAGGACCATTTACTATGTTAGATCCAGCAATAGAGGCCTTTTTTGCAGAGCGCAAAGAGGGATGGCTTAAAAAAAATACAAAAGCATCAATGAGTGACAATGAAATGCGGCAATTGCAACAGGAATGTGATGCCATTTTTTCATTGCCACAATGGTTGCCGAATGCGGCAAAGCGAGCAGGGCAAATATCGTTATCAACCCACCCCTGTACTTTTAGCCACCCAAGCTCTAGAAAGAATAAAAATGGTTATGTTACTGCGATATTAGCGAATTCAGCTTGGAAAAACGAAGGGTTTTTACGCACTGGAAACGTGATTGTGCAAACGGATGCATTAGGTAATGCAGCAGCCCTTGATGTGTATAAATTTCTTACGCTTGAATTGCAAGATAGCAAAACATTATTGGCTCATATTGAGGATGAAACCGCATTAGCAAAAGAGTTGCTTAGCCATGGAAATGAACACTACCAAGTTCTTAGGGATGGGTTTCTTGAGATGATTGGGGTAGATAATACGGTAGTGACTAGTTCGAAAATCAAACAAGTTTATTTTCCTGTTTGGCTAGAGGATAGCGAATATCACTTATTATCACCATTAACACCATCAGGCTTAGTTTTCGAACTGCGTAAACGCATTGATGCTATTCGATTTTCTGAACAAACTAAAGCACTGCGAGACTTAAAACGTAAAGGGGAATTTAGCGACATTGGCTATCAAGAGATTTATGGTCTTACAACCATTGGCTATGGGGGAACTAAGCCACAAAATATTTCCGTGCTCAATAACCAAAATGCGGGTAAGGCTCATTTGTTACCCTCACTCCCTCCTAAAATAGCGCAACGAAAGCTGCGTTTGCCTACCTTCGATTTCTTTTCAAATACATTGGACCCTTGGCAGGTAAAAGAAAGCTTAGAGGCTTTTCATCGCTTAATTTCACTACCAAAAGAGCAGCGTGGTAGCCGTTTTATTGAATATCGTGATAGACGTATTCAAGAATACTTAGACTACATTATGTTAACTATGTGGGAAGTCCGGCGTGAATTTGAACAAAATGGTATTCAATTACCAGCCCAGCTTGTAAAAGAGCAACAGATTTGGTTGTTTCCTGATCAACAGCGGCGCAATAACTCAGATGAATGGTTAGAAGGGGTGATTGCCCTTATTGCTCAGCAATTTATGTGGCATTACAAAAAAGTGTTGGGGAAAAAAGCGATTCGTTTAGGGAATGATGAACTTGCGGCTATCGCGGAAGTTATTGCCCTCAATAAGGAGCTATTACGATGACGCCAACTTATATACTCAAACTTCCTCGCATCAAAATACACAATGCCAATGCGTTATCTAGCCCTTATACCATTGGCTTTCCTGCCATGACGGCTTGGTTAGGGTTTATGCATGCCCTAGAACGAAAACTCCGCGCTGCAAGTGAATTGGATATTATTCTTGATTCTCTGGCCGTGATCAGCCACCGCTGTGACTTACAAACCTACCGTGGCGCTAATGATTATGTGAGTTCCATTGTGGGGACGGGGAATCCATTAAATAGCGATGGGACTCGTTCAGCATTTATCGAAGAAGCCCGTTGCCACTTAGAGGTTTCTTTATTGATTAAGTATGCCATTAACCAAAATGGTGAGATTGAAGCACTGCCTGAGCATTCAGCCATACTGGATATGATCCATGACTTGGTAATGACAATGAAATTAGCCGGGGGCGATATTCTGTCACTGGCGAAGCCAACGACACATATCCTGCCGTTTGAAGATGCAGATGGAAAAGATAGGCAAGCTTTACTGAATAGTGTCATGCCCGGCTATGCCCTGATTGAACGTCGTGACTTAATGATTGAGTCTATGGATAAAGGACAAGATGCAATGGATGCCTTACTGGAACATGTGGTTGTGGAAAATAATTGTGTTGAAGTTGAAGAGAAAAATGGGCACAAGGCGTCATTTGAATGGCGGACTCAACGTAAAACAGCAGGCTGGATTGTGCCTATCTCAACAGGATATCAAGGTATTTCCCCGTTAGGGCAAGCAAAAAACCAGCGAGATCCAGAAGTCCCTCACCGATTTGCAGAAAGTATCGTCACACTTGGCGAATTTGTTTTGGTAAACCGTATTAACAACATCAATGCAATATTATGGGAATACGGCTATGACGAACTTAATAACCTTTATTTATGCCAACAAGTGGCAGCTAACTTTATTTTGAGTGGAGAGTAACGAATGGCGAAGAATAATGATGTTGCATCGGTTTTAGCATTTGAGAAAAAATTGGTTCCATCGGACGGTTATTTTTATGGCACTTGCTGGGATAATAAATTGCAATTTTCACCATTGTCGTTACAGGAAAAATCTGTACGAGGGACGATTTCAAACCGCTTAAAAGGCGCGGTAAAAAATGACCCGTTGAAGCTCAACTCTGAAGTAGAAAAAGCCAACTTACAGACGGTGGATGCCTGCGCGTTAGGGACTGAACAAGATACTTTAGTTCATCAATTCACTTTAAAAGTACTTGGTGGCGTTGAAACCCCATCGGCTTGTAATAACGCATTATTCAAACAAAGCTATGCAAAAGCGGCTAAAGATTACATTGAAAAGCAAGGCTTCCAAGAACTAGGTCGCCGTTATGCACAAAACATCGCCAATGGGCGCTTTTTATGGCGCAATCGCGTGGGAGCTGAACAAATCGAGGTGGTTGTCAACGTCCTCAATAAAGGGCAGCCCATGGAATGGGTGTTTGATGCCACACAATATAGTATTCATCAATTTGATGCTAAAGATGAAAAAATCACACAGTTGGCGGAAAAAATTTCGGCGGCCTTAGCCCATCCTCAAGGAGCCTTATTACTGGAAATCACCACTTATTCTCAACTCGGTAAAGCGCAAGAAGTCTATCCAAGCGAAGAGTTGGTGATGGATAAAGGCAAAGGGGATAAAAGTAAAATTCTCTATCATGTGAATGGGCATGCTGCGATGCACTCACAAAAAATTGGTAATGCTTTGCGATCGATTGATACATGGTACCCTGCGTATGGTAGCGAAAGTGGCGCCGGGGCTATTGCAATTGAACCCTATGGTGCGGTGACTAACCTCGGTACGGCTTATCGCACACCAAAAGATAATCAGGACTTTTATACTCATTTTGATAAATGGGCTCGGGGTGAAAAACTGCCACGTATTGAAGATGAACACTATGTAATGGCGGTTTTAGTGCGTGGCGGTGTATTTGGTGAAAGTGACAAATAAGGTGGGCTATGAATTATTATCAGGAGGTCACTTTATTGCCGGACACCACTATTCCATTGGATTTTCTCTGGCAAAAAGTTTATCAGCAAATACATATTGCGCTAGTGGATAATAAAACGTCTCAGGGGCAAAGTGCGATTGCAGTTGCCTTTCCTGAATACGGTAGCGTGGGGTTTCGCTTAGGTAGAAAAATTCGTTTGCATGCGACAACACAAGGTGAACTTGAACAGTTAAATGTGCAAAAGTGGTTAGTACGGTTAATGGATTACGTGCATATTAAATCGATTCAAACCGTACCTGAACAGCATATTCAAGTCAGTTATATTCGAAAGCATGTAAAAGGCCAGCGCCGAATTGAAGCTGATATGCAGCAAAAAGCACGGTTATGGTCCGAAAAGTCAGGGCAACCATTAGCACAGTGTTTACAGGCGTTGTCTGCGAGCAAACCGAAAGCGAACAATCGCTTGCCATTTCTTTGGGTTGAAAGTTTACATGCCAGAGATAAGCAAGCAGACAGCCGACCTTTTCCTTTGTTTATTGAACGGTTAGACGCAGGGCAAATGCAAGTTGGGGGATTTAGTTGTTATGGTCTGAGCCAAATAACGGGTGATACTGTTTGTTTAGCAACGGTTCCACATTTTTGACCTTTGTTTTTTGCTCTTTTAAAATAAGCTAATAAATCAGTAAGTTATAATTATCAGCAAATAAAAGGGTATTTTTCAATAAATACCCTTAACTGATTGTTATTACTTTATTTTTATTTTAAAGTGCATAGTTCACCGCCATACAGGCGGCTTAGAAATTTGCCCACAAACAGCAAAACACGCTCAATTTGTTCACCGCCATACAGGCGGCTTAGAAAATTTGCGCCTTCACCGTACATCACGATTGCATGTTCACCGCCATACAGGCGGCTTAGAAATAGAGTCAGACAGAGAAAGCCTTAACAATATCGTTCACCGCCATACAGGCGGCTTAGAAAACTACGATGTAAGCATGGACATTAAAGAGTTGGTTCACCGCCATACAGGCGGCTTAGAAATGCATTATGACAATGTATTTACTGTGGTTGGTATGTAATACAGACGATACAATGGAATGTGATTTGCACTAAAAGACAATTTGCATTACAGTGCAAATTGCGATGAGGGAATATGTATACAGTAAAATATCATTCTGAGGCTGAAAAAGAAGCAAATGCACTACCTTTAAAAATCAAGGTAAAATATGACCGTCTAATTAAAAAATTAGAGTTATCAGCTAATAACTTAAGAGAGCCAGCGACTAAATCGCTGGGAGAGGGTTTATTTGAAATAAGAACCATGGGAAGTGAAATAGCTAGGGGGCTATGGGTTTATCACAAAGGTAAAACAATTTTTATGCTCAGGATCTTTATCAAAAAGTCACAAAGAACCCCAAAATCAGAGTTTTATTTAGCTAAGAAACGTTTATTGGAGCTACTAAACGATGAAAACACATAAAGAGCTACATGATGAATGGATGACAGATCCAGAATACCAAGCTGCTTATGAAGAAGAAATTAGAACTGAAAAATTGCAGGCAATGCTTAAGGAGTGGAGAGAGTCAGCTGGGTTAACGAAAGTTCAAATCGCTGAAATTATAGGGGTTAATCCATCAACGATCACAAGGTTGGAGAGTAATGTGAATAATGCGAGCATTAAAAGCATTGTAAAGTATGCTGCTGCATGTGGTATTAAACACCCAATAATAGCCCTTTAAGATTATCTGTTTTTATTATAATGACTGCACTGGCAGCTAAGAATTCAGTACTGACATGGTAAGTGTAGAAAAATAGTTCACCGCCATACAGGCGGCTTAGAAATTATAAGAAAATACCCATTATTTATTATTGTCTACGCTATTTTAAGATAAATTTTATTTACTTTTAATTAGTCATCCCATATTAACTTTTAATCTTTACGTCAAAAACAATTCATCTTAGATTTCTCTGCGTACCGCATTAATTAAGTAAATAGATAACTGTCAATTGACAGCTTAGAAACGAAACAAGTAATGGGTATGTTCACCGCCATGCAGGCGGATTTTTATGAGAATCGCCCGAAAAAAGTAATGGGTATAATATGTCGGTTTAATAATAGGAGAAATCAATGAATATTGAATTCAAAATAAGTTTTTATAGCTTTACCTTAATAATTAGAATTACCAAATGGTTTTATTAACTAATTAATTCATAACATATGTATCGATACTCAAACAAACAAATTAAACATCAATGATAGCTGCTCGAAAGCTTGGTGGATAAGTCGTTCGGTATAGCGGGGAAGGATCGAAATAATCACCCCTAACATACTGATACCAATGGTTAAGGTGAGGGGGAAACCCACTACAAACACCGACAATTGCGGTGTCATGCGGTTTAGAATACCTAGGGCAAGGTTAAGAATGAGAAATAGTGTAATGAACGGCAGTGCTAACATTAACCCATTAATAAATATAGTATTAGCGAATTGAACAAATACCCAAAAACCATCACGATTTAATGGGGCAGTTTGAATTGGGATAAGCTCAAATGAATTGACCACAATATAGATAAGCCACAAGTGCCCATCGAAAGCGAGAAATAATAAAATAGTGATGACGTTAAATATGCGGCCTAAAATCGGCATGTTGGGCCCACCTGTCGGGTCAAAAAAGGTGGCGAAGGATAACCCCATTTGTAAACCAATCACCTCCCCCGCATGGCGCACAGCAGCAAACGCCATTTGCATTGTTAAGCCCATCGCAATACCAATCACCATTTGCTGCACAATAACCCATAACCCCATGGCAGAAAATAAGGGAATATTCACAACAGGAAGTTGGGGGGAAACAATCAAGACGACAAAAAAGGCCAATGCGACGCGAACTTTGGTAATTGCCTGTTTTTCATTAAAAAAGGGCGCTGTACCAAGCAGCGCCAAAAGGCGTATGAAAGGGTAGAAACCTTGGCTTAGCCACAATGTGAGCGTTTCACTGGTAATGGTTAACATTGTTAGCCAATAATAAACGGTAAATTGCTCAACAACGAGCGCATATAGTCGATGAGCAAATTCAACATCCAGGGCCCTGCAATAATGATCACAGAAATGACCGACAAAATTTTAGGAATAAAAGACAATGTCATTTCATTCACTTGCGTGGCGGCTTGCAGTAAGCTGATAATTAAACCCGCGGCTAAAGCGGCTAATAACAAAGGAGCCGCTAGCATCAGTGCGATTTTCATCGCCTCTGTTCCCATCGCCATCACTGATTCAGGTGTCATGACTACTCCAAGTAAAATAAACCTAATTAAAAAAGCTTTGCGATAATGAGCCAAGCAATAATTGCCAGCCATCGACTAATACAAACAGCATTAATTTGAATGGCAATGAAACTGTTGCGGGGGGAACCATCATCATCCCTAATGCCATCAAGACACTAGCCACCACTAAGTCGATGATTAAAAATGGAATAAAAATGGTAAAGCCAATTTGGAATGCGGTTTTGAGTTCGCTGGTAATAAAAGCTGGCACTAAAATACGTAAAGGAACATCTTTCGCTTCTTGAATTTCACCCACTTTCGCTATTCTTGCAAACAGGGCTAAGTCAGATTCCCGTGTTTGTCCTAACATGAAGGTTCTTAATGGTGCGGTTCCTTTCTCTAAAGCCGTTTCGAGGCTAATTTTGTCTTCGCTAAACGGTTGGTAGGCTTCGCGGTAAACTTGGTCAGCAACGGGGGACATCACAAAAAAGGTTAAAAATAGCGCCAAGCCTAGCAAGACTTGATTGGGCGGTGCGGAGGGCGTTCCGAGTGCGTTACGCAATAAACCTAAAACAATAATGATGCGGGTAAAACTGGTCATCATTAACAATAAGGCGGGAATAAAGCCTAATAAAGTTAAAAATAACAGTGTTTGAACAGGTAAAGACCAAGTTTGCCCACCATCAGCAAGGGAGTGACTGACGATCGCAGGCAGCGCCGCAGAGGCGGAATTTGGCAATAAAAACAAGAGGGCAGTAATCGTAAATAGAGATTTAAAAGATAACATGAGCGTTTCCGATTACTTATGCATAGGTGTCACTGAAGCTGAAAATCTTGCAGCCTCTTGTTTTTTCTTTAATAAAGACTGAAATGTGAGCGGTTCAACTGGCAATACCGTTGTGTTCTCAGGTTCTGGTGAGTACTGGTGTAAGAGGCTGATATTGTGTGCGGTGACACCTAATACCAAACACGCATTGTTCACCTCGACAACCACAACTCGCTCTTTATTACCTAATGAGCAGCTACTTTTGACGTTTATGATTTGCGCTTTACCCATTTTCTTTGGCGCAAATCCTAATTTTTTCACCAACCAAGCACCGGCTAATATCAATAAAATGATCCCCCCCAAAGTGCCCGATATCTGCGTTAAGCTATTATTGTGGTCAATAGCCGGTACATTAGGTTCACTGGGGGAAATGGTTGTTGATAAAAAAGGCACAGATGTTGGTGCCTGCTCAGCTTGATTGGATATTGCCATTATTAGCGACTCATGTTGTTATTTAACGACTTAAACGGCGCATACGTTCGGAAGGCGTAATGATGTCAGTAATACGAATACCGTAATTATCTGAAACCACGACCACTTCACCTTGTGCGATTAAATAGCCATTGATTAAAATATCCAATGGTTCACCCGCTAAGCCATCCAGAGACACCACATAACCTTGGGATAAGCTCAGTAATTTTTTTATGGTCATTTTAGTGCGACCCAGCTCCACTGAAAGGCGCACTGGGATGTCCATGATCATATCGATATCGGACAATTGGTTTAGTGGGTTTTGTCCATCAAAGTTATCAAAAGCCTGTGCACCAGCTGAGGCGGATTCCGCTTTTTTTTGCTGTTCCAGCGCTTCAGCCCATAGGTCTTCACTGTCGTGATTGGTTGATGCATCAGGAGAATTCTTCGCCTCACTCATTGGTACTTTCCTCATCTAGAGTGTTTAATACAGGGTTAATCAAATGTTCTACACGCAATGCATACTGGCCATTTTGAGTACCGTATTGACTGGTTAATACGGGAACGCCATCAACATTAACGATGAGACGGTCAGGCTTCTCA
The DNA here is from genome assembly GCF_028484875.1 of Providencia sp. PROV032. NCBI lineage: Bacteria > Pseudomonadati > Pseudomonadota > Gammaproteobacteria > Enterobacterales > Morganellaceae > Providencia > Providencia sp. PROV032. The sequence continues at coordinate 137,995 of NZ_JAMPSX010000002.1, read as the reverse complement.
ATTGGGAGCACATCCCCTTTTTGCAGTTGCAGTAAACGAGAAATTCGCATTGGAATGTCAACAAAGTTGGCGACCAATTCAAGTTCAGAGCGTTTCACTTGGGTAACAAGGTTGGTTACCCAAGTTTCGTTTTCTTGGTGACCTTGTTCCATTGGTGGGTTAATTAAGCGCTCACGCAATGGCTCAATCATGGCGATCGGAATACAAATACTGAATTCACCAACGGTATTGCCTATCTCCACTAAAAACGGTGTGGTGACCACGATGTCATTTGGGGACGTCGTGATATTGGTGAATTTGACTTGGATTTCAGAACGCACATATTCCACTTCAATATCGGCAATCGGTTTCCATGCATCGCGATAAGCCCCTAAGGCCAGTTTCAACATGCGATTGATAATGCGTTGCTCAGTATTGGTGAATTCTTTACCTTCTTGGCGCACCGGAAAACGGCCATCTCCACCAAACAGGTTGTCGACAGCGATATAAACTAACGCAGGCTCAAAGGTAAACAATGCTGTGCCCCGTAATGGCGGCATATGAATTAAGTTCAAGTTAGTCGGGACAGGTAAATTACGTGCAAATTCGTGATAAGGTTCGATTTTAATCCCACCCACCGTAATATCTGGGCTGCGACGTAACATATTGAACAAACCCATACGAAATTGGCGAGCAAAACGTTCATTAATGATTTCGAGAGACTGCATTCGTTCCCGAATAACTCGGCGTTGAGTATTCGGGTCGTAAGGGCGAACATTATCTTTCCCTTGCGTCTCTGGTACAGGCGTACTGCTTGATGGCGCATCGTCATTAAGCAGCGCATCAATTTCGGCCTGAGATAAAATATTATCGCTCATGAATATTACCGCAGAATAAAAGTAGTGAATAACACATCAGAAATATCCTGATCGGTATCCCCCGGGATCAGGGTAGGGGTGAGGGTTTGCTTAATATCTTTCATTAACTGCAACTTACCTTCATGTGTCTCGATATTTTTTGCTTTTTGCTCCGAAAGCAGCAGTAACAACCGGCTACGGACTTCAGGGAGATATTCATGAAGCTGTTTACGCGATTTTTCATTCGCGAGTCGTAAAGTCACATGGATATAGAGCACGCGATCAGGCGCATCAGCAGCACCAGTTAAATTGACGGTAAATGGCTCTAATTCCATAAAAATAGGTTGTGGCATATTCGGACGCTTTTCTTCCTCACTATCCGTTTGTGCACCTTGTTGTGTCGTCCACCAGGTATAACCCCCAAACCCTGCGCCAGCAAGGGCTAGAAGGGCAAATAGAATAATCAACCCTTTGTTGGAACTGTTTGATTTTTTGCTCGACGACATTTAGCTGAATTCCTGTTTCTTGGGTGCTAAACCCAGATGGGTTTTTACGTTATGATCTCTAGCATTATGGCTTGGTTGCCAAGAGTTAAAGGAGTGAAAAACGAAACAAAAAGGCGGTAACTCGGCGCTTTAGCTAGGAAATTACCGCAATTTGTTTGTTTTTTATGCAAAAGTATTAATGCCACCTTGTCGTAATGCGGTAGTTATTGGTGAAGCAGTTGCATTTGCTTCGCTAATACCAACAGCTCCCATGGATGGATGTGTTGCTTGAATTTGTCCATCTGGTTGGTGGGTACCTTGTTGCGGATTATCTGACTGATGGTTCAAATTATCTTGACCGACAGAGCCCTGAGCAAGGTGGATGCCGCTTTCTTGTAGTGCGCTACGCAAAACTGGCATCATGGATTCCATAGCGGCTCGCACATGACTGTGCGGGGAGACAAAGTGCATCACGGCTTGGTTATCTTCGATACGTAAATGTACATTGAGTGAGCCTAACTCTTCTGGATGCAAACGAATTTGTGCCTGAGATACCCCTTGGCGAGAGAAAAACAGCATATGTTGGCTTAATTGCTGCTGCCACGCTTCGCTGCCTAATTGACTGGCTAAATGCATAGTTGGTGTTGCCGTGGGCGCATTCATTGCAGCGGCCTGTGTGGTCGTTGCCGTTGGCATCATACTAACTGGCATCGTTGTTGTGTGCTGTGAAGATGCGGTGGTAAACGCACCCGTTTCAGTTTGTAGCGTAAATGCACCTTTTGCGGTCTGGTTTAGGGCATCGCTTGATACGTTTTGTAGGTTCAATATGGGCTCTTTATCACTCACTTTTTTATTCAATGGCATAAAATCCGCAGTTAAATTTTTGCCACGTATTTCGCGTTGGTTATCAAGGGGAAAATGAGATTGGTCACGACGCTCTTCTTTTTCATTCTTAATAAATACCCCAAGTTCCGGGCTGTCTTCTTCGCCTGCTAACTGTAGCTGTGAACCTTCAAGGTGTTTGCCATCATCGTCATTAATGATGCCATTGGTATTATCCGTTAAATGCTGCATTTTTTGAGTAAACGCGCCTAACACTGGATGGGATTCAGTTTTGATTGCCGTATTCGCCACCGTTTGCACTTGGCCAGTTAATGACTGTTTTAAGTTATTTAGCCACGCTTGCTCGTTGGCATCTTTGCCTGTCAATAACTCAGTATTAAGTGCAGTTTGCACGCTATCGGCACGCAGGCTACGGCTAAAATTCAGTTGTTCAATCGTGTTTTCAGCATTTTTTTGCCCAACTTGGGTTTGTTCAACCGTTTCTTTACTCGCTATTGCCAGTTTGTTGTCAACAATGTCTTTGTTAAGCGCTTCTTCATTGACTGGTTGATTGGCGACATGTTGTTTTTCAATCGGTTGCTGGTTATCAAGCATGGCTTGGAAGGGAAGCGCAGGGGCTTGATTTTCATCAGTGCGCGATTCATTTTGTTGGGTATTATTGTTTTTAGTTGATGACGCAGTTGGCACATTCAGGGCATTGATATCCATTTATTGAGGTCTCCGTAAAGTCGCTCGCTGAGCAAACTCGTCCATTTGTTTTTGTTCTAAGCGGTTTTGACGTTGGTATTCAGTATGTTCAGCACGTTGAATTAATGTGTCGAACGCATTGACACGCTGTTGTTTTTCTTGCCAATGACGATTAGCTTCACTAACGCGTTGTTCCCATAAATTTAGCTGCTGTTGCTGTTGTTCGATGGTCAGCTCCAATGTGACCAAAAATTGCTGATAATTCTGCCACTTATCCGATTCCATACCCGTATGTAAAGTTTGGTTGAGCTTTTGACGATACTCGGATTGGTAGTTTTCCAACATATTCAGTTGCTGCGCCATTTGTGTATGGGTTTGGCGCACTTGGGCTAACACCTTAGCCGCTTCTTCTGAGGCTTCGACGGCTAAGGTGAGTAATGTTGTTAAGGCATTATTTTTGGCCATTTATCCCCTCGTTATTCGTTGGGAACCACTTGAGTGAGCTGATCACATGCGGTTTGATAGTCACATCGTTCATCAATATCCTGCTGCAAAAACGTCGACATCCGCGGATAATACTGAATTGCCGTATCTAACATAGGGTCACTGCCCATGGCATATGCGCCTACGTTAATTAAGTCTCGGTTACGTTGGTAACTGGAGGTTAACTGTTTGAAACGTTGTATTTTTCGGTAATGCTCTTTAGGAATGAGTTCAGTCATTGCTCGGCTGATGGATGCCTCGATATCAATCGCAGGGTAGTGCCCTGACTCTGCCAAGGAACGTGAAAGGACAATATGGCCATCCAAAATCGCCCGAGCTGAGTCGGCGATCGGGTCTTGTTGGTCATCTCCCTCAGTTAAAACGGTATAGAAGGCTGTAATTGACCCACCATTTTTCCCATTCCCCGCACGCTCAACTAAAGCAGGTAATTTGGCAAAAACAGAAGGTGGATAGCCTTTGGTTGCAGGGGGCTCGCCTACGGCTAACGCAATTTCACGTTGCGCCATACTGTAGCGGGTGAGTGAGTCCATAATCAGCAACACACTTAAGCCTTTATCGCGAAAATACTCTGCGATACGCGTGGCATAAGAGGCGCCTTGCATGCGTAATAGAGGGGACACATCGGCGGGTGCCGCAACGACAACAGCACGTTTTAAGCCATCAGCCCCTAAAATATTTTCAATGAAATCTTTAACTTCACGACCACGTTCACCGATCAACCCAACGACGATAATATCGGCTTGAGTAAAGCGCGCCATCATGCCGAGTAATACACTTTTACCTACACCAGAGCCAGCGAATAGGCCCATACGTTGGCCTCGACCAACCGTCAATAACGCATTGATTGCCCGAACACCGACATCCAATACACTGCTAATAGGCGTTCGTTCCAATGGGTTTATGGGGGGGGTAATTAAAGGGGCGCGTGTTTTTACCTCTAATGGGCCTTTCCCGTCTAATGGGTTGCCTTGGGCATCAAGCACTCTGCCTAATAATTCATTACCAATGGGTAATAAGCGGCTGGTTTGCCCGTCATCTCCGGTTGATTGCGCATAAACACGCGCACCAGGAGCGATCCCCTCGAGGTCAGCTAATGGCATCAGTAGCATTCTTGGGCCGTTAAAACCGACGACTTCACAGACCACCTCGTCTGAGCCGCCATTAATTGAGCGCTCAATAAAGCAAGTTGCCCCTAAAGGCATTTTAATGCCTTCGGCTTCCATCACTAAGCCGGTGATTTTTGTGAGGCGGCCATAACGGCGCACCATCGGGATCCCTTTCATCCGCGACTCTAAATCGTCCAACGAGGCAATCCAGCGTCCCAATCGTGCAGTCATGAAAAGCTCTCCGGTGCATATAAACGGCACAACTCTTGCCAGCGTGTCGCCACAGTCATATCGATTTCACCGTCTTCTGCGACGACTCGGCAACCACCAATATGCAATTTAGGATCTGCTACTAAGCGCCAACCATTTAAGTTGAGCAGGGAACCGAGATGCTGTTCAATCAATTCAAAATGATTTGGGTTGACGTGCAGTTCAGGCTGCCCTGCAAAAATCGGTTTTTGCTGCAGTAAGTGGCTGATTTCTTCCAGCAAAGCGGTGCCATCACAGACGGTAGATTGCCCTAAGACTTGCTTCGCTGCGGTTAAAGCTATCTGCAGCAGCTTTGTGGTCACCACCGTATCAAAGGTATCAAGTGAATAATTAAATTCAGACAGCAATTTTTGCCATGTTTCAATCACGGGTTGTTGCATAGCGAGCGCTTGCTCACGCCCTTGTTCTTCTCCAGCTCGCAAGCCTTGCTCAAAGCCTGCTTGGTAACCTTCTTGCTGGCCTTTTTCATGCCCTTGTTGGAAACCAGTGCGCTGAGCATCTTCTTTAATGTTATCGAGCAAGTTAATTTGCTCTAACACTTCTTTTGGCTCAAGGCACGGGACTTTTGGCGCATCAGGCTCAGGGACATCGCTTAGTGCAGGGATACCTGAGTTGAGGTCCCATTGATTAAGCTCACGCAGTTGCCAAGGCTGCCATTGGTCATTTGGAATTGTTGACTTAGACATAGACATCGTCTCCACCACCTATAGCGATTTCGCCTTTTTCGACTAAACGGCGAACGATAAGCAAAATAGCTTTTTGTTCGTTTTCCACTTGGGACATACGCACAGGAGAGCGCGATTCCAAATCGTCGCGCACGATTTCTGCAGCACGAGCGGCCATATTGTTGAGGAAGTGGTCGCGCAGAGCTTGGTTGCTGCCTTTCAGGGCAATAACCAGTGAGTCTGTCGAAACATCCTGCAAAATACGTTGAATGCTGCGGTTGTCCACCTCGATAAGGTTTTCGAATAGGAACATTTCGTCAATAATGCGTTGAGCCAGTTCACCATCGTAATCACGCATTGCATCGATAACGCTTTCTTCTTGCTGGCTTTTCATCAAGTTGATGATTTCTGCCGCAGTTCTCACGCCACCCATTTTGCTGCGTTTGAGGTTTTGGCCATCCAGTAAGTTGTTCAATACCTCGGTTAATTCCGCTAATGCAGCAGGTTGAACCCCCCCAAAGGTGGCGATACGTAACATAATATCGTTGCGTTGGCGCTCTTCGAATAATTCGAGGACATCCGCTGCAAGGTTGCGTTTTAAGTGAACCAAAATGGTGGCGATAATTTGTGGATGTTCATCACGGATGATATCGGCAACGGTTTGGGGTTCCATATAGTTGAGGCTTTCGATCCCTGAAGTCGTTTCTTGTTTTTCAAAGATATCCTCAAGTAGGCTTGCAGCGCGTTCTTCGCCAAGTGCTTTCACCAATACAGAACGCAGATAGTCATTCGTGTTGATATTGAGAGCCGCGAATTGGATCGCTGACTCTTCAAATTCCGTTAATACTTCTGCCAGTTCGTTATTTGAGATTTGGCGCATGTTTGACACCGCCATACTCAATTGTTGAACTTCTTTAGGATTCAGGTGCTTAAAGACTTCTGCAGCCTGATCTTCACCGAGAGTCATTAACATCACGGCGCTTTTTTCTGTTCCACTTAAACTCATTGGGATTTTCCTAACCACTGACGGATAACCATTGCCACGATTTGTGGGTCTTTTTCTGCCATTTCACGTATGCGTTGGCTTTGGATCTCAGCGCTAACGCGTTGACGAGTCAGGCGACGGCGTGTTTGCTCATCCATTTCTTCATCAATCGCTTCATCAACCACGAGCGGAGTTTTCAGTTGTGTAGCAACAAAAACCTCAGCTTCGGCTTGGGCTTGCTGTGTTTTACGGTATTTAACCCATTGTGGTTTGATACCAAAACGCCACATAAACCAAGCAATAATGGCAATAAGCAGTATTTTTCCGTAATCCAGAAGCTGAGCAATAAATTGTGGGCTTTCAAGTAACGAAGGCATTTCTTCAACTGGGGTTTCATTGGTAAACAATGAATTCGTAATGTTGAGAGAATCCCCACGTGCAGTGGAAAAGCCCATTGCTTCGCGTGTTAATGCTTCAATTTGTTGCAGCATCTCTGGCGGCAATGGCTTCATTTCTGGACCATTTTCACCATCTTGGGAATGGTAATTGACAATAACTGCGACCGAGAGCCTATCGACGACACCAATTTGCCGTTGAGTGTGACTAATTTTGCGATCGACTTCGTAATTTGTGGTTTCATCGCTTTGTGAGTTCGAAACGCTATTACGGTTATTTGCCGTTTGAGCGCCATCTTTATTGTCTTTATTGGTTTCAATTGGTGCATTTGGCGCACTAACGGGTTGATTGGAAAGCGCACCGGGCACTCCACCTGTTCCGCCATTGTTATTTTGCATACTTTGGCTGTTTTGGCGGGAACGAATAGCAGCGCTGTCTGGTGTTTGGTTGGGCTTATATTCCTCTGAAGTTTGCTCAACTTTCGAGAAATCCATTTGTGCGGTGACTTGGGCATGAATATTGGCACGACCGACTAACGGAGACAGAATATCTTCGATGCGTTGTTTGAGATGGGATTCCATCTCTTTGGTCATTTTAATTTGTGCGCTGTTTGCCGATTGCTGGCTATTATCGTTATTGGTGAGTAAGCGACCCGCTTGGTCAACAATAATGACATTACTGGCGGTTAGGCCTGTTACGCTACTCGATACCATATGGACAATGGCGCTGATTTGTCCCTCATCAAGCATTCTTCCCGGTAATAAACCGACCGTCACCGAAGCGGTTGGTAGCTTTTGCTCTCGCACAAATAAGGTCGGTTTAGGAATGGCTAAATGCACCCGAGCACTTTGTACTGGGCTTAGTGATTCAATAGTTCGAGAGAGTTCACCCTCTAATGCGCGTTGGTAGTTGATTTGCTCACTAAATTGGCTGATACCAAATTGTTCTTTATCTAATAATTCAAAACCGGTATTGCCGCCTTTGGGTAAACCTGATTGAGCGAGTTTTAAACGTAATTCATGCACTTTATCTGCAGGAACTAAAATAGCGCTACCATTATCAGCAATTTGATAAGGCACATTCATCTGAGTTAACTGGCCAACAATATCGCCACCATCTTTAGCACTTAAATTGCTAAGAAGCACACGGTAGTCAGGGCTGCGTAACCAGAGGAGAAGGGCGACAATAATTGAAACAGCCGCAGCCGCCGCAATCATTAACGGTATTTTAGGATCAGCTTTAATCCTTTCAACTATAGAGGCAAAACCCTTTTTGGCCTCCCCCGTGTCTTTAGATGCGGCACTCATAAATATTCCCTGCTTGGCAGACTACTAGACGGATGAAAATACTTTTGGTGAAACAATGTTATTTCCCTCTTCGTAACGTCACTTTTTCACTTTGCTATTATTTCTTGTTTTTGAGGGTTCTAATGACGGAATCAGCCTATAAAATTGGTGTTATTTATCGGCTTCAAGTTAAAAAGGGTGTGATAGGGTAAACTGGCCAATATAGGTTAGTGAAAAATTCACAGTAATTAATGAGAAGAGAATCGAATGACAGTTCAAGCGATTGAAGGGGTTATTTCACAATTAAATGTCGTGGCAACCCAAGCCACTAACCCAATTAAACCAGCAATTGAGCCTGTTGGATTTGCGGATCACCTGGTTGCTTCGGTAAATCAAATTAATAAAACGCGTAATGATTCAGCGAAGCAAGTTGAAAACTTTACGTTAGGAAAGCAAGATATTTCCTTGAATGACGTGATGGTTGATATGCAAAAAGCGAGTTTAAGTCTGCAAATGGGAATTCAGGTGCGTAATAAGCTGGTGGCAGCGTATCAAGAAATTATGTCTATGCCAGTGTGATTTAGCTATCAGTTTGAATATGATAAATTGATTGCCTTGCTATTACTCTTTTGGGGAAGTGGTGGGGCATTTTTATTGCCAATAATAATTGGTTCGCATATTGTAATTAGGTACTAAAGTATAGGAAGAACAGTATGAAACAAATTATTGATAAGTGTTTTGTTATGGTTTCATTCGTGATTGTTGGGTTATCATTTGTATTTGCTGGCGGGCTTCCGTTTGAGCCAACTGATAAAAATAGCCAATCATAATTATAATGGATTACAAAACTAGAAAGCTGCGTGATGCGGCTTTTTTGTTATCTTAAATCCTACTTTATATATTGTTATGGGTCATTAACACTCATTTTACCAACGAAATATCGAAATAATAATTTAGAAAGCTGGGAAGTGCTGGTATGATCAATAAGTATTTATACTTATTATTTATGCGAGCAAAAACACAAGCAATCATTATGAAACTAATTACCGCACTATTTTCTCTTTTCTTAATTACAGGCTGTACATTCACACCTTCTTTTGAACCTAATAAATCAACATGGCCTAAACCGCATAAAGATATCCGCTCATCGGAACAAATAAAAGCTGATAGAGAAGCGGTTCGTGAACAACAGCGAGCCGTAATGAGAGGTGAAAGACCGGACTATGGTGTTTTTGATAGGTACTAAACCTGAAAGTGTGCCATTTTCAAACTTTAAAAGGTTCAGATAAACAGCAAGTTATTTGTTTAGTGAACTGAGGTTAAAATAAAATTTGCCATTTAATTATAAGTGTGGCTTAATGTGCTCACTGGTTTGGATGTACAGGCCTATTTATGTTAGTCAGTTTTAAGATGTTCACCATTAAGCGTTATCTCAGATACCTCTTCATTGCGAATTCCTTCTAATTAATTCCCATAAGTACCACAAGAACAAACCGCAACATGCCTTATGGCAATTTTAAAATATTAAAGGAAATTCTATGTCTAATACAATGACTGGTTCAGTAAAATGGTTTAACGATGATAAAGGTTTTGGCTTCATTACACCTGCAGATGGTAGCAAAGATGTATTTGTTCATTTCTCTGCAATCCAAAGCGAAAGCTTCAAAACTTTAGCGGAAGGCCAACAAGTTACATTCACCATTGAAAATGGTGCGAAAGGCCCTGCAGCAGCTAACGTTATCGTTAAATAACGATAAATTAAAAGCTAAGCATTCAAAACCTCGCCAAGTGCGGGGTTTTTTCGTTTTGTTGTGTGCACTTTTCAATAAGTATTAAATTAATATCACTTATAATGGATATCTATATATCAAACAGTGAAACTGTCACCGTTTGATATACATGTAATTTTTACTAGAGAGGTGTTCATGTTTAAGGATGTTGACTATTAAGGGTCATTCAGCTGCTTTTTGTATGGCTTCGCCACCCGCTTCTATGTCTTCACCAACCCCTTTAGTGGTATTACACGCACTTAAAGAGAATACAACCGCTAATGAACAGGCTAAAAAACAAATTTTTTTAATCATATCTTCTTCCTTTCGTTATGTTCAATTACAGGCCATAAGATATTTATTGTTCAAGTATAGCAGATGGATCAGAATGCAATTTTAACTTCACGTAATTTTATGATTTAATAATGCAAATTCCACCAGGCTATCATCCTATTTTATCTCAATTTCCAGTTTTATAATCCAGTGATTCAGTTATTAAAAGTGAATCACATTAATTTTTTTAAAAAATAGGGGTTGTCTATTTTTGATAAAAGAAGGATGCAGAAAAATCCGAATTACACTTTGCAATTGTATTAATGAATGTTGATAAGGTCGATATTTGACCAGTTATATAAGCTTGGTTAATGTAAAATGAAGCTTAATCTCAGAGGATTATCATTTTATTAACAATATTATCATTATTATATTTGTAAATATAAGTAAAGGTACTTAAGGTTCCTATCTGGTTAATTATTAGTTAAATCAAAATGTTATATCTTGCCGTTGAGGAAATTTAATGTAATATCGAATTCGTTTGAAATTCCCTTGGTTTCATTGATTTATTTAAACCGCCATATTGGCGGTTTTTTTTAGCCGTTATCTGATGAGAATTTTTCAAATAACCAAAGTCCACTCCTCTTCATTGCAAAACCAAATAACACCCCGATAAGCAATGATTGAATGGTTACCAACCAAGCACCTTCAGCAGCAAAAATAGTACAGGTACCGACAAACGTACCGGGTATATAAGAAAGCCACTGTTTTTTCGCTTGTATGCACATCAAAAAGGCAACTATACCGGTAACAAAGTACCCTACAAAGTGAGGTAATTGTTGCAGGTAGCCACCGCTATGAAGGATCACTAACCCCCAAAATACGCCGCTACTGACAGTTAATGCGGTAATACCTAAGCCTTTAAGCCCATCTTTGGGGTAAGCAAAATACGCAGTACAGCCTAAAAAGCCGGCCCAGCCGATTAAGCCTAAGCTATCAGCAACCCAAGCCCATACTCCAGAAAGAATGGCGGTTGTTAAAGAAAGACAAAATAGTAATTTCACAATATATACTTTACGTTATGGTTATTTATTAATAATGCCGCTAATGAATGATTATCTGCAGTTCACTTATCAGTGACAAAAACCATCAGTGACAAAATCGAACAGCTACAAAATCAATTCATCATAGAGCGGAGTTGTAACGATTCAGCTATGTTATTATTCAAGGGCCATCTAGGGGTTTTAGGTATTACTAGAGGGGGAACTGATTAATAATATGGTGGTTATCTGTCATTGTCGTGACACTGGGGCTGTATAAAGCAGAGCATTGTATAGAGCCAGCGGAAATCTGGCAATGAGTATACGCTGATTTATATGTTTTAACTTTATCTTATTGATAATGATTAATTATATGTGAATTTCGTGTTAAGCAAATCACTTGAAATTTGAAAATCAATTTGTGAGTGAGTTACTGGTTGATGGTTTTTTTACTTTAATTTAACCACGTCCCCCTGTAGCATAAAGTAAATTGGCGAGTGAGGTGAGAGTATGAAATGGATGATAGCTGGGGCTGCTGCGCTGTTGTTGGTCGGGTGTGATGATACATCGACTGCGCCATTTGGCTTAAACTGGGGTCAAAGTATGGATAGCATCAGCTTTATTAAGGCGGGGGATTGCCAAGTCAGCGGTAGTAAAACGGTTTGCACTTTTGGGCAACAAAAGCCGTTTAATGATTGGAGCTATGAAAACCAACTCACTTTTGATGGCGGTGCACTCATTCAAGTCGCAACCACACTGGTTGGAGTCGAAGATTATGCTTCACCCAAACCCGATTTTGCTAACTTTCAACAAAAGCTAGAAAACGAAATGGGCTATTTGACAAAACTGGGCTTTAACTCGCAAATTGCCAGTGAAGTTCTCACCCAATGCCAGTCTGAAACCAGCTGTAATAAAGTGAGTGAGTCATCGAACACGCGTATTGGTATGTCTAACCTTTGGGTTACTATTAACTCAACACCAATCGCGATTGTGACTTATCAGCAAAATTAATTTTAACTCAGCGCGAGTTAATTTAGATATAGGCCAATTAGGGCGATTAAAAATAGTACCAATATATCATTGGTACTATAGGTTAATGTTATATAAATAATTTATAAGGTTATATGAAAAATAGGCGTTAGAGAGTTACCAACCGAAGGCCACACCCGCTCCGATAACGGCAGCATCTGAATTGTTCCAAGAAACAGAACTGCGTAAGTTGATATTTTCTTTTAATTGATATTGAGCGCCAGCAGCAATTGCTGAGCCATTTTTGTAATTCCCCACGCCAACCCCAGCACTAAAGCGGGTATTTGTTGCGTAAGGGATATTGCTCATTGCAGCAACGGATGCAATACCCGCATTGGCTTCTTGGGCACGCTTATCTATTTTGCTCTCAAGCTGGCTGACCCGATGGTCAAATTTATTTTCTAACTTTGTGAATTTAACTTCGTTCGCTTTTTGTGTTTTTGCTGCATCACTTTTTAGAGTCTTGATTGATGACGTGTTTCCAATGACTTTTTTATCGAGATCCTGAATATTAGTATTTAATTGTTCAGTGACTTGGTCAGCTGCATTTACACCAATTAATGCACCTTGTAAAAACAGTTCCACTTCTTTTAATTTTGAGTCAAATGCATGGTGTTTTTTTTCTCTGTCTTTGTTTATTGATGTAACTTGGTCATTAATTAAATCAGTGTTGTTTTGTATTTTATCAGCGTTAACATTGTAATAAGCAAATATAGAATCATCTATGGTGTCTCGTAATTTTGCTAACTCATTTCGTATATTCGCAGTTTCTGATTTAAGCCTATTGTTATTATTTTTCTTTAACTTCTTAATGTTATTATCGAAATCTGAATTCATTTGGCTAACGTTGTCTTTAATTTCATTAATTTGTCTATTGATGTAAACGATCCTTCTAGTATTATTATGAACACCTTTAGTATTATTGCTAATCCCTTGTGCATTGATATCACTTAATGTTGGCGCGGGCTTTGTCTGTGTAGTGTCGGCTGCTGCATTATAAGTCAAACTGCTGAGTAATATGGCCGCTAAATAACGGACTAATGCTTTCTTTTCCATGTGTTAATTTCCGTATTATTTAAATTATTATCTAAAGAAGAGTGAAGAGGGGATTTGTTTTCTCAACTTATTTATAATAGGGGCATTTCTTTGGCGGGTAAAATCGATTTTTTAAATTATATTTATTCGGGATATTCGTGTTTGATTGGAATAAATACAGTGCTATCTATTTTTTATATGGAATATAGGATTATTTATTTGAATGGATTATAAAATGCAATACTTATTATTTTTTATATATTAATTTAATTTAAAATAATCTCAATGTAGCCTAAATATAATTCGATGATAAAACTGTAAAATACAAAAAAGTAAAATAGTAAAGCGAACAAGTAAAGAAATGCCATCAGAGGGGGGAGCCCAAAATGGCAGGAAGTCGACAAAAGAGCGCTCTTTTTTCTATTTTAGATGTTTTTTTTCCAAATAACGTGTTATTTTTCTGTAAAATTTTATGTGTCTGGTGTTGCATCAGCAGATAGGTTAAGTAGACTAGCGTTAACTCATTGATGTTTAAATAAAATTATCTTTCTGGTTAATAATGCCACTTTTTGCATGTTGTTGATGAAATAGAAAGACGATAATATTTTGTCTGTTCGCCATACTTCACTGGCAGGGCTGTGACGGCAGTTAACGGCGTTAAAACCGTGGTTATTGCATGTCGTCACTGTAGTTTAAAGTATTTTGAATTATTGATATTTGAATAAAAGCAATCGAATTTATAGGGTTTAAATTATGGCAGTAAGAGAAATTATTGAAATTCCAGATGAACGACTGCGCATTAAATGCAGCCCAGTGACAGATTTCGCTGCAGTACAAACCTTAATCGACGATTTGTTAGATACCATGTACAGCACCGATAACGGCATTGGCCTCGCTGCTACGCAAATTGCTGAAACTAAATCCATTATGGTGATTGATATTTCAGAAAACCGTGATGAGCCGATGGTATTTGTTAACCCTGAGATTGTCGAAAGTGAAGGGGAAACCAGCTACCAAGAAGGGTGCTTGTCAGTACCGGAGATCTACGCGGATGTAGAGCGTTTCCTGCGCGTTAAAGTGAAAGCGTTCGATAGACACGGTAAAGCGTTTGAAGTGGATAGCGACGAGTTCTTAGCGATTGTCATGCAACATGAAATCGACCACCTACACGGTAAAGTGTTCCTCGATCACTTATCACCGCTAAAACGTAATATGCTGTTGAAAAAACTGAAAAAGCAGCAACGCTTAAAACAGCAACAGTAGGCTGTGATCCGAAAGGGAAGAGGGTGTCAGGTTTGTTGGCCTGACACTTAAATTCATTCCATGGGGCGAACGACTAACGGGGTGTCTGGCTCATCAAATTGGCCATAGCTATTATTGAGTACCCGTTTTTGGTCTAATTGCTTAATTTCTTTGCTTAAAAAGTTTAAATGCTGTTGTAAATATTCTTTAGTAACACGTTCATTTTCGATAATTTTATGCAGTAACTGAATAAACTCTTCAGTGATGGGCTGCTGTTGTTCGAACGCTTGCGTTAACTCGGTGAGGTTTTCCACCGCAAGGACATATTCTGTCTCTCGGGAGACCAACGTCTCCCATTCCCCGGATTGCGCTAAGGCAACTAAATTTTCACTTAATACTAAGACATTACGGTATATTTCTTGTAAATCGATAGGATTTTTATTGTCCACCTGATTATCTTTCATCCACATTTGCACCGATTTGTTGCCACGCAGAGGCGATATCGGAGAGTAACTGGTAAACTTCTTGGACATAAGCCACGTTGTTTTCGAGGTTGGCGCGAAGTAACTGCATTGTCATGTACTCATACAAACTTGCTAAATTTTCCGCAAGTTCGCCGCCAGCTTCATAATTTAACGACTGCTTTAACCCTGTGTCAATGATGTCGATAGCTTTTGAGATTTCTTTACCTTTTTCCGCCACCTTATCCTGCTGCATAAAAATTTCCCCGCGTTTTAGGGCACTTAGTGCCCCTTTAAACAGGATTTGGATCAGTTGGTATGGGGTCGCGTTGGTGATTTCACTCTCCAAGTCGACCTGCTGATAGGCTTGCTGTGCGTGTCGTTGATACATGTTTTTAACCTAAAAGTATTAGCCTAATAATCGGCCTAATGAATTACTGGTGCTGTTCAGTGACGTCATCATTTTATCGAGGTTTTGGAATTGACGACGGTACATGTCCATGGTGTTTTCGATTTGTTTATTGGTCTGCTCAATGCGTTTGTCTAAGCTTTTCTTTTTCTTTTGGATACCATCGGTGGCGTTGTGCAGGGTACCTTCTTTGCTGTCCAAGGTGTCTTTCAAGTAGTTAAAGTTTTCAGTACCAAAACCGGTTTCTTTACCGTCACCAGCAAAAAACACTTTGACGCTCGATGGGTTTTCTTTGAGGACTTTATCCAACACTTTATTATCAATTTCTAAGGTGCCATCCAGTTTTTGCTTAATCCCCATTTTGCCGAGTGTATCAATTTCACCACTGGCTTGGGGCATACGAACTTGGGTACGTAGGGTGCTCTGGATCATGCGTAAAGTGGAATCACCAATCAGCGGGCCATTGGTTTTATCTGGCGCGGTGCCTTTTTCCGTTGGCGTGTATTTGGTGAGTTCTTTGGCTAATGTTTGGAATTCGTTATAGGCATCCACCCACGCTTTAATTTTACCTTTGGCGGGTTCGATATCTTCAGAAACGATCAGGTGGTCAGCTTTACCGTCTTCGCTTTCTTTTTTCAGCGTTAAGGTTAAACCGGGAAACAGGTCTTTGGCTTCATTGGTTTGTGATTCTAATTTGAAGCCATCAATTTCCAGTAAGGCGGTTTGTGGGGCTACTTTTTGCACCATACCATTATCTGCATCGGTATTTAAGGTAACCACACCTTTATCATCAATAACTGACTCAACATTTAGTATCTTAGCTAGCTCATCATCGCCTTCCACATTGATGCTAATACGGTTTTCACTACCTTCTTTTTTAGAAGTGACGACAAGGTGGTAAATATTGTCTTTGTCTTTAATGACCGATGCAGAAACGCCTTTATCGGTTTTATTGATGGCATCCGCAATTTCTATCAATGAAGTGTGCTCGTTATCCAATTTGATAACGATTTTATCTTTATCTTCTTTTTGTGATGGTTGCGTGATGGTAATGGTTCGCTCAGGTGCACCATTGCCCAGCAATTCTTTATTGCTATTGTTAGGTGTGCCTTTGGTGGCGATAGTTTGCGCTTTTGCTAACTGAGTGACTAACACATCATGTACACCCGCTACCGCTTTACCATCGGTTTTCACGTCAAAGGCTTTATATTCACCATTGACTTTGGTGGTGCTGATATCGCCGTATTTTTTTAAGTCCTCGGCGGCTTTTTTTAGTTTTTCTAAGGACGATTGCATTTTGCCAAAGGCGCTAATTTGTGCATCATAACTGGCTTTTTGGGTGGTTAATGGCTCTAAACGACGGCGCTCCATTGCTTCTAATTGGTCCATTTGTACGTTTAAATCTAAGTTCGACCCGATACCGAGTGTGGATATGCCTGCCATGTTTTCTCCTACGCTATTCTCGTCATCCTTCAAGCTGCAGGGGTGTTGACTTCGTTCAGCTAGCCGAATCACATACTTGTGTATGCTCATCGGTCTATCTTCACTTGTCGCCTACCTGCAACCCGAATGATTTAGAGTCTATGCCTGTGTTATTAACTCTGAAATAAAATTTATTTACAGTCTTATCGGCAAAACGGAGCAAAATTTTAGACTATTCTGAAAAAGAGTGATGGCGAGAGCTGATAAGAGAAAAGTAGGTAATTATCCCTATTGAAATTAAATAATAAGAAAATTAATAAAAATTAATGGGTGCGTTAAAAACGAAAGTGTTAAAAAATAATGGCATTAAAAGCGGGTTGTAAAGCCATTTCCAACCTGACAGATAAAAATTTTCATCAAAAAGCCTAAAGGGGACTTTTTTGTAGCCGATAACCTAGTTGCTGACGAAATTCATCAAGTTAAGCATTTTGGCTTAACACATTAATTTGAATAATAAGGATCACATCATGGCACAAGTTATCAACACTAACATTTTGTCTCTGACTACTCAGAACAACTTAAACCGTTCACAAGGCGTATTAGGTTCTGCAATTGAGCGTTTATCTTCCGGTTCACGCATCAACAGCGCTAAAGATGATGCGGCTGGCCAAGCAATTGCTAACCGTTTTACTGCAAACGTCAAAGGTTTAACTCAAGCTTCACGTAATGCTAACGACGGTATCTCTATCGCACAAACGGCTGAAGGTGCAGTTAACGAAATCAACGATAACTTACAACGTATTCGTGAATTAACAGTTCAAGCGAAAAACAGCACTAACTCAAAAAGCGATGTGACTTCAATCCAAGAAGAAGTGACTGAACGTTTAGCTGAAATTAAACGTATTTCTGACCAAACTCAGTTCAACGGTATCCAAGTTTTAAAAGAAGGTAAAACCATGGATTTCCAAGTTGGTGCTAATGATGGTGAGACTATCTCATTAGAAATGAAAAAAATGGGATTAAAAGAGCTAGAAATTGAAGGTTTTAAAGTACCAGGCGCAGCAGATACTATTCTTAAAGATAGTCCTAAACTGACACCAGCAACAGCAAAAACAGCATTAAAAATTACTGATGCAAATACTGATGTTGCTATCGGCAAAGGCATTGCAGATAACACTAAAGATTTGGAAATTTTTGAAACAGAAAGCGGTTCATTAGTTGCTAAAGACACTGACGGCAAATTTTACAGCGTTAAACAGGATTCTGTCTTAAAAGATACGGCTGACCCAACACAAGGTGCAACAATCACACTGAATGCAGATACTGAAATCAGTGGTCGTGTTGGTACGCAAGCACAAATTGATGCAATGCCTCCAGCTCCAGTTGATGAATCACTGAAAACTTTAGATGATGCGTTAGCTAAAGTTGATACTTACCGTTCTAAGCTGGGTGCGTTCCAAAACCGTATGCAATCAACCATCAACAACCTGAACAACTCTGTTAACAACTTAAGCGCAGCACGTAGCCGTATTCAAGATGCTGACTTCGCTACAGAAGTTTCTAACATGAGCCGTGGTCAGATCCTGCAACAAGCAGGTACTGCTGTGTTAGCACAAGCTAACCAAGTTCCACAAGGTGTTCTGAGCCTGTTACGTTAATTCGTAATTGGTGAGTTATAAAGGCCAACATCGCTGGCCTTAGACTACCGACAAAGCCCTAACTTATTCGTTAGGGCTTTGTTTTAATAAGGCGAGTACCAATAACAAGCTAACCAATAGGTTAAAAGAACCTTCTTGTTATGTTTATTTACGGTGGTTTTGTGGTTTAGGGAACATACCAAGTTTGTCGTTAACTAAGTCAAACACTAAAGCTAATATCTGCTAATCAGTGTTAAATTTTTTCGTCATGCCTTCCGATTTCGGCCCTACAGATTGGTATCCCATTTTTTGATAAAACTCAGGCTTATCCGCAATCATAGAGACGTAAGAACCTTCTAAGACGGCCGAATTTAAATAGCCTTCAATATGCTCCATCACCACTCGTCCTAAACCTTTCCCTTGCCAATTAGGGTCAACCGCAATATCCACAATTTCAAAATTACAGGCACCATCCCCAACCACTCGCCCCATCGCAATTAAAGTCTCACCATCTCGAATCGAAACAGCAAATAAACTATTAGGTAAACCGATTTTCGCCGCAGAGAGTGATTTCATCGATAACCCGGCTTTAATACGTAAATCACAATATTCTTGTGCAGAGGGGGGAAACTTTTCAATTTGGTACATGCTATTTTTTAACCTTATGTTTTTAATCGTTATTAGAGATGGGGGAGCGGTTGAAATACATTTTTTATTTGACGACTTAAGCTAGATAAACGCCGTAGTATTAAAAAACGACCTATTCAAAACCCATTTGTAGTTTATCAAAGATCCTCATTTCACGACAAATGGCACTCTTATATCTTTTGGCGACTCAAGACTAACTACACCATAGTAAATTCATCTTAAATCACCTTATATATCAGTTAGATGATAGCTTGTTTTTACAATTCTCTTTTTACTTAAATAGATAATTAATGTCGGTTCGATCACATTAATTAACTATTCTTGTGATCATCTCAAACTAATTATGGTGTACTAGGTATACAAAATTAACTAGGGGATTACGATGAACGCAAATCTAAAAGGTATTTATTCTGCACTATTAACACCATATCGCAGTGATGAAAGCATTGATGAAGCGTCTTTGCGAAATTTAGTTCAATTTAATATGCGACTTGGGGTTGATGGCCTATATGTGGGGGGATCAACAGGGGAAGCGTTTATTCAATCTGTTGATGAACGTGCTGAAATTCTAGAAATCGTAAAAGACGAATCCGCAGGAAAATTAAAACTTATTGCACATGTCGGGTGTATTAGTACCAAAGAAAGCGAATACTTAGCGAACATTTCATCAAAGCTTAAATATGATGCAGTCTCTGCGGTAACGCCGTTTTATTACCCGTTTGGATTTGATGAAATTGCAGAACACTATAAAAATATTATTAGCTCAGCAAATGGCTTGCAAATGATTATTTATAATATCCCTGCTTTAAGCGGTGTTAAATTAACACGTCAGCAGATCCTAGATTTACTTAATCTAGATAAGGTGGCAGCGATAAAGCAAACATCAGGTGATTTATATCAACTTGAACAAATAAGAAGGGATGCGCCAAATAAAGTTATTTATAACGGCTATGATGAAATATTACTGTCTGGCTTAGTTGCAGGTGCTGATGGCGGGATAGGAAGTACATATAACATCATGGGGGCGAGATATTGTGCAATATTAAAAGCCTTCAAAGAAGGTGACATTACCAGCGCAAAACAACTTCAATCAGACTGCAATGAAGTGATTGATACATTAATTGAAGTGGGTGTTTTTAAAGGATTAAAACAGGTCCTTAAAAATATGGGCGTTATCGAAAACGCGATATGTAGAAAACCATTTAGCCCAATTAACCCAAAGCACCATGAAAAATTAACGTTAATTAGTGATACTCTTTCTAAAGAGCTAAACCTTAAATAATAAATATATTAACAATGAAAGGTGTTGGAAAACACCTTTCTGAGGTTACCTTTTATGTTAAATAAAATAGAACTACCCTGGTATAAGCAATTAACAAAAACACAGTGGAAAGCGTTCTCAGCGGCTTGGATAGGCTATGTGTTAGATGGTTTTGATTTTGTCATTATCACGCTAGTATTAACAGAAGTAATACAAGAGTTTGATTTATCTACAGTACAGGCAGCAAGCCTGATTAGCGCAGCATTTATTTCTCGATGGTTTGGGGGTTTAGCTTTAGGGGCGCTTGGCGATAAGTATGGTAGAAAGATAGCCATGGTCACAAGTATCTGCCTCTTTTCGGTAGGGACATTAGCTTGTGGTTTAGCGCCAAGCTATACGGTACTGTTTATTGCACGGCTTGTCATTGGTTTGGGAATGGCTGGGGAATATAGTTCCAGTGCAACCTATGTCATTGAAAGCTGGCCTCAAAAAATGCGAAATAAAGCCAGTGGCTTTCTTATTTCTGGTTTTGCGGTTGGTGCTGTTGTGGCGGCTCAGGTATATAGCCTCGTTGTTCCTATATATGGTTGGAGAATGCTTTTTTATATTGGTATCTTTCCTATTATATTTGCACTTTGGCTTAGAAAAAACATTCCTGAAACTGAAGATTGGATAAAACACCAAGCGAATAGCGCGAATATGCCAACAATGGTAGGGATCCTCTATAAAGGGAAAAATAAATACATCAATGTTGTATTAACAATTTTAGCGGGTGCTGCACTCTACTATTGTTTTAGTGGGAAGGTTGATTCATCACTTATTATTATTTTATTGGGTATTTTGGTTTCGATTGTTTTTATTAGTTTTATAGTTCAAAGTAACGGAAAGCGATGGCCTACTGGGTTGGGCTTAATACTCGTTGTGCTTTCAGCGTTTTTATATTCTTGGCCTATACAATCGTTATTACCGACTTATTTAAAAACAGACCTTGGGTATACCCCCGCCAGTGTCGCTGATTTACTTTTTTTTAGTGGGTTTGGCGCCGCTATTGGTTGTTGTGTTGCTGGCTTTACCGGTGATAAATTCGGGACGAGAAAGGCATATGTCTATAGTTTATTACTGTCACAGCTCTTTATTATACCGGTGTTTGCTATTGGCGGTGAGAGCTTATGGTCGCTAGGTATTTTAATATTCTTCCAACAATTATTTGGTCAGGGGATTTCAGGTTTATTACCTAAGTTGGTTGGTGGTTATTATGATACGGACCAACGAGCAGCAAACCTGGGCTTTATCTATAATGTTGGGGCGCTCGGTGGTGCATTAGCTCCGATAATAGGCGCATTAATCGCACAAAATCTCAGTATGGGGGTTGCATTAGGATCGCTGTCTTTTGGCCTGACATTCATTACTATTTTGGTTATTGGTTTTGATCTCCCATCGAGATTACAAAAAGCAATTTACCCTGAATATCTCAGAATGAATGATGCGGTTGATGGTAAACCTTTTACTGTAGCAATTAACTACGCTGCAAAATTAGAAAAGAATAAATAATATGATATTACAAAAATATGAAAATTTAATTAACTCTAATATATTACCTATATCAGTAAGAGAATTACTTTCTCAATATACGATAAACGACTTAAAGCGGCTTAATGATGGTTTTTACAGTTTTGATGGCATAAGTTCCGAAGATATAAATTTAACGCGAAAAACATTGACAACCGAGCCTAAAGAAAAACGTGTCATTGAAATGCATTCTAAATATATTGATATTCATATTCCATTATCTGGAGATGAGAAAATATTACTCTCCATTGATGATGGTATTGATAATATATGTTTTGAATCTTCTGAAAAAGAAGATTACAAACTATTCAAACAGATGTGTTGTGAAAAAGAAATTATATTATCAACCGGTGATGCTTTAGTTATTTTTCCTGGAGAACTTCATGCCACCCAATTAGAAGTGGATAAATCACAAGAACTCTCTAAAATTATTATCAAAATAAGGTATGACAAGTTTTATTGATTTGTAGAAATCGCTATTTCGATTGTGTTTATGAAGAAAAAGGGATGTGTTATAGTTCTTCTTAATAATTTGATTATTAGGGAGATAACAATGACATCGCTAAATGACGAGAAAAAACACAACATAAAAAGGCCCGTTAAACGGAGAAAGTTATCAGATGTTATTGAAGAACAATTAGAAGGCATGATCCGACAAGGTGAATTTAAAGAGGGTGAGCGCTTGCCTTCTGAACGAGCTTTGATGGAAATGTTTGATGTTGGGCGCCCATCGATACGCGAGGCAATTGCAGGTTTAAAGCGAAAAGGACTAGTCCAATTATCAAATGGTGAAAGGCCGATAGTCACAACCCCATCAGCAGATACCTTAGTCTCTTTGATGTCTGGTGCTGTTAAGGATTTATTGACTCAACCTGATGGGATTCGATATTTCGAACAGCTAAGAGAGTTATTTGAAATTGGTATTGTTAGGTATGCTGCGGAACATGCAACAGAGGCGCAAATTAATGAGTTATATGATGCTTTAGTTTTAAATAAGAACTCGTTAGAAAATCATGATAAATTTGTTTATACGGATATCGCGTTTCATCGTGTTCTGGCATCAATTCCTAGCAATCCATTATTTTTATCTATTCACTCCGCATTATTAAAATGGCTAATAGAGGCTAGAATTAGGTTTAATAATACAGAAAAAATGATAAAAAATAATACACGAAGCTATCATGAACATGTTGCCATTTATGAAGCGATTAAAAATAAAAATGTTATGGAAGCCGAACGTGCAATTAAGATACACATTGAAAATGTGTTTGAGCACTATTACCCTTAGCCGATAACAAAATTCAGTGAGGAATGTATGTTAAGTATTGGTATCGATATTGGTGGTACTAAAATAGAAGTTATTATAATTGATGAGTGTGGAAATGTTATTCATAAAGAACGGTTTAAAACGATTAAATCGAGTTATGATAACTTTTTAAATTTATTGATTAAAATAATAAAAGATACAGCTTCACTGTATAATGAAGAAATGAGTTTAGGTATTTGCCTCCCTGGGAATTGTGATATTCAGACGGGTAAAATAAGAAACTCAAATATATTAGTTATCAATGGTAGGGTACTGCTTAGTGATTTAGAAAGTCATGTATCTATTCCTATTTCAATAAGTAATGATGCGAATTGCTTTGTACTTTCAGAGCAAGTTGATGGTAGTGCATCAAACTGTCAGTCTGTTTTTGGTGTTATTTTAGGAACTGGATGTGGCGGTGGCTATGTCGTACATGGCAAACTACTCAATGGTATAAATGCATGTGCAGGTGAGTGGGGGCATAACCCTTTACCGAGTTACTCACTAGACGTTGATGGCGAAAGTACGACTTGCTACTGCGGTAGAATAAACTGTATTGAATCGTTTATTTCAGGAACCGGTCTTGAAAGACAGTATTTATCAAGAACAGGGGAACACTTAACATCACATGAGATAATAGAGTTAATGAGAGGGAATGATCCTGACTCGCTAATGACTTGGGATTTATATAAAAATCAATTACACCGATGCCTTGCATCCATTGTTAACATGTTAGACCCCGAAACCATTGTACTGGGAGGCGGTCTGTCAAACGTGCCTGAAATAATGTTGAACATTAACCAATGTGTTGGTCAATATGTATTCGGTGGTGTTTGTAATACCCATTTCGTTACTGCTAAGCACGGGGACTCAAGTGGAATTAGAGGCGCTGCATGGATGGGACGCCAACTATACAAGCAAAAAAGAACACGTTAGATATTAAGAGTGCTAAAACTAATATTGCATCTGAAGACGTCACAGCCCAAAAGCAATTAAAGGGCTGTCATATAATCTCAGCTACATTCCATATGAGCTTTGGCACAGGCGTAAATTAATATATTTGATATCAGAATAAAAATAATAATAACCAGAGGGGTGTTAACCAGAAAACCAGACTCATAAGCATAGGGTAGGGCAATTCCACCAAAGATATCCCCTGTCAAAAATGCGGTTTGTATTAAACCAAAAATATGCTCGGCATTTCCTTTGCGTGCAATCTCCATCTCAACCAAATTAATTAATAGTGAGCAAACGGTTCTAAACATATACATGGCAATAACCGAGATGGCGAAAACAATCGGGGAGCTAAATTTTATTGACCAAAACATACCATAGAGCATCAGCATGCATAAACCAGAAAAAACGAGTAATGAGACAGGTTTATCTTTGTCAGAAAAAATAAACATAAAAAGGTTCTTGAGTACTAGCCCGGTGATCACACCTAATGATAGTACTAGGCCAACATTTGTATCTGAAAAGTGCATGTTTTTTAAATACACCGGAATAATGGGTAAGATCAGTGCCCAACTGGCGCCACTGATAATAAATGCAATAAATAAAATTAAATCTGCTTTACTGAGAAAAGGGAAAAATGAAGTGTTTTTTTGGGAGCCTTTTTTTACTAATGGTTTCTCAGTTTTTGGTATTTTTAATGAAGGAATGGCTACAATGGCGATTAATACCATGACCCCACTAATCAATAAGGCGGAACGATATGGGGTTTGATCGATAATTGATAAAATCGTCACTAGCCCTCCTGCAATAAAAGCCCCAAGGCTTTGTGCAATTGTGCTTAAATTATCGGTGTGTAGCAGGACTTTATTTTGTTCCTGTTTATCAATATTAAAAATCAGTGATTTAAGTGCAATAGCGATAATACTTGCCCCCATCCCTGCCATCAAACCTGACGTGACAGCGATAGCCATGCCTGTGGGATAGGCTCTAAGAACAAGGCCGCCTCCATATAGAAAAAAGCCCACCATTAACCCATGCTTAGTGCCAATTTGGGACAGTCCTTTGGCATAAAGTAGTGAGCAGGCCCCCGCAATTGCCATCATTACGTACGAAATTGAAAATAACGTTAATTGCGCCTGCTGTTCCCAATAGATGGGCTGCAATGTTTTGGATATCCACATTGGGAAAAGATAGAAAAAATAAAAGAAATATATTTTGTATATCATTTTTATTCTTAATTATTTAAGTTTAAATTAAAAGATAATAACCTCAAAATATCTATATGCTATTTTACTTTTTAATTAAACTAATATGCCATTGCATTAGTGAATGTAAAAATACATTATATAAGTTAAATCTGTCAAATAATAAGTTGTTTACCTTGTTAGTTCGAATTAACTTAATGTTTAATTAATATTAATTGTATTTAATAATGATATTATTTATATATAATCCATTAGTCTGATTATTTTCATTGTCATTATTTCCCATATCTAGTGCTATGTTTACTTTGGTTATCATGCTTAGTGTTAAGCTAGCTTGCTGCTTACCGATAACTTTACTTGCTTTAAGAAGGCTAATTTAGTCAATAACAAAGTCTAAAGCCCAAATCTGCAATTTAATGACAACATCACATCTCAACAAAACAACTACTCCCACTTGTATCACCAGTAAAATTCCCTAAAAATTGTGTTAAAACAATCGGTAACATTGCAATCATTCAAATTTTACCTATTTAGGATAAGGCAAATAAAGCTATATTTAGTGCCTTACTCTACGGATTGAATTCAAAACCAACACAGATAATGAATACCTTTTATAGAGCTTGAAGGGTGATTCAGGTTGTGAGTGATTTGTATACTGCCGAAGGTGTGATTAATAAAAATAGCCTATGGGAGCGTTATTACCCTCTAATACGCCATGAAGCCCTGAAACTGCAAGTCAGACTACCCGCCAGTGTTGATATCGACGACTTAATTCAAGCGGGGGGCATCGGTTTACTGCATGCATTGGAACGTTTCGATGTGACCCAAGGGGCGTCATTTGCCACTTATGCGGTGCAAAGAATTCGGGGTTCGATGCTAGATGAACTGCGTAGCCGTGACTGGGTGCCGCGCAGTGTGCGCCGCCAAGCGCGTGAAATGACCAAAGCCATTGGTGCGCTGGAACAATCGTTAGGCCGCAGTGCCACTGAACCGGAAATTGCTAAAGCGCTGGATATCGACCTTGCGGAGTATCGCCAAGCATTACTGGACACCAACAATAGCCAACTGTTTTCTTATGATGAGTGGCATGAAATTCATGGGGAAAGCTGTGAGCCGCAAATGGATGAGGACGATGGCGGTAACCCGTTGAGTCTGTTGCTAGATTCCAGCTTGCGTGACCAAATTGCTGCGGCAATCAATCAGTTGCCAGAACGCGAAAAAATGGTGCTGACGCTGTATTACCAAGAAGAGCTAAATCTGAAGGAGATTGGGGCGGTGCTGGAGGTTGGGGAGTCGAGGGTGAGTCAGCTTCATAGTCAGGCTATTAAGCGTCTCCGCGGCCGCCTCAGATAGATGCTCGTCATACTTCGCATTGTGGGGGTGTCGACTGCGCTCGGCTACTCGGGTCACATACTTATGTATGCTCCCCGAGATATCCTCTCTGGTCTTCTACCCACAATACGAATTATTTAGAGCATCAGCATCGAGGGATTTTTAATAAAACCTAAATTGAAACTGTTTTTTAGATATTTCCAGTGTTTTTCATACTGATGTATGCTATTAGGGCTAAACTAGCTTGCCGCCTAGCTGTAGCACGAATTATTTAGAGCATACGCATAGGGGTATTTTAAAGCTCATTTAAATTTTTTTTTCTACTATATTTTTACGCTTTTAACGATGTTACTTTCTATTATTCATCCAGCTCTGCCGATCTAACCAAATAATTCCCTGCCGTGGTGTGCCAAGCTCTCGGGGATTGGGTGAAGCCCAGTTTTAAATATTCGGTGAGGTTGCTGTCGGTGGCGAAAAATAAAATCTGGCAGTCGGTGGGGAGTTCTTCAGCGACGAGGCGCATTAATTGGCGGTCGATGCCGTGTTTTTGATACTGAGTATCAACGGCCAGTTCGCAGATATAACAACAAGAACTAAAATCCGTTACCGTGCGGACAAAACCGACCACCTGTTCCTCATCCCATGCACTAACCAATAAATCCGCGTTATTTAGCATTGCATCCAATTGAGTAAGGTTATCGGTTGGCACCATTTCCTTAAATGGAGACTGGCGAATTAACCGAATAAAATCCTCGATAGAGATGGCAAAATTGACTTTATAGTTCAGGCGATTGGCGAGAGTATCCATAGAGTTCCCCTATTAATCAAACGACACTCTTATAGGTTTAGCTTGAAATAGCGTAATTTTCCTGTTTTTGTGTAACTTTATCATGGCCTAGCTATTCCAATTAATGCGTAAATGTCCTAAGTTAAATTCAAGGTAATCGTGATGTTTAGCCCAACTGGGTAAATACCATAAGAATTCTATTCAACAGATAAGTGAACGAGATATTACTATGGAACTAAAGGATTATTACAGCATTATGGGTGTTAAGCGCACCGATGATTTAAAAACCATTAAGACCGCGTATCGCCGTTTAGCGCGAAAATATCACCCCGATGTCAGTAAAGAGCCGAATGCTGAAGCGCGATTTAAAGAAATTGCAGAGGCGTGGGCGGTACTCAGCGACAAAGAAAAACGCGCAGAATACGATGAAATGTGGGAGCACAGAAATGACCCCTATTTTAACCAAGCCAATCAAAGCCAACAAAGCCACACATATTCTCAGCAAGGGTTTGATGCAGGTGGTTTTGATGACATTTTTTCATCGATGTTTTCCCAACGTGCACGGGGTGGCACAAGGCAGGCACGCAGCCGTCGCGGGCAGGATTTAGAGGTTGAACTAGCTGTTTTCCTTGAAGAAACCCAAGAACCCCATAAACGTACCATTAGTTATAACTTACCGGTCTATAACGCATTTGGTTTTATCGAAAATGAAATTCCCAAAACACTTAATGTGACTATCCCCGCAGGGGTGATTGATGGGCAACGTATTCGCTTAAAAGGGCAAGGCACTGCGGGGGAGAATGGCGGTGAAAATGGCGATCTATGGATAACCATCCGAATTGCACCGCATCCATTATTCGATATTAAGGGCCATGATCTTGAAGTGGTTGTACCATTAGCCCCTTGGGAAGCCGCTCTAGGGACAAAAGTCACCATTCCAACATTAAAAGACCCGATTGTGATCACCGTTCCTGCTAATAGCCAAGCTGGCCAAAAATTACGCCTTAAAGGTAAAGGGCTGAAACATAAAGGTACAGCAGGGGATCTGTACGCGATTATAAAAATCGTGATGCCGAATAGCAGTAATGCAGAAGCGGATGCACTGTGGCGGAAATTGGCGGAGACTCAACAGAGTTTTGACCCACGTAAAAATTGGGGAGGTAAATAATGGATCAGTTCACATCATTAACCGTTATTGATTTTTGCGTTCATACTGGCATTGCTGAAGATGAATTACAGGAAATCGTCGGCCTTGGGATAATTCAACCCATTGAAACGACTAATGAGTGGTTGTTTGATGACCAAGCGGTGGTCATTATGAGAAGAGCCGTGCGTCTTTACCATGAATTAGAAATTGACTGGCCGGGCATCGCAATGGCAATGAGCCTATTGGATCAAAATGAAATGCTCCGACGCGAAAATGAGATGTTGCGTTTACAGTTAAAACGTTTTATTGGTTAGTTAGCCAATAATTTAATTATTCATCACCACAAGCCTTAATAAGTAAATTAGGTTTGTGGTGGTTATTTATGAGAATGCTATTATTTTCTAATATTTGACTATCTTACAAAAAATAAAGAAGCGATAAGTGTAAAAACATTAGATACGGGAGCTAAAACATATCAAAACCCAGTTAAGATCAGTTCAAAAATCAACGGATATATAAATGATGTGGTTAATTTTAAAGGGATAGACCAATCAAGGTTCACACTATTAAATTCAGATGTCAAACTAAGGACTATAGAAATAGCAATCCCAAGTAAAACAACTTCAGCTCAATGGGTGGAAATTAATAAATCCATAGCTTATTCTATAGAGAATAATATTAATATGAAAATTACAGTAGTAAAATAGGGGGGAGAGATGGAAAACTATGACTCTGGAAATAATATATCCATTCGAGTAAATGATTTTTTTTATTTTATTATGGTTTTGTCTGGGTATCATTTATTTGTAGTAGATGATACGGTTCCTATAGTATCAGTTAATAAAAAAGTCACAAATAGTGAGCTAGGTAAATTATCTAAAGTTGCTCTAAAAAAATGTAGAGTTATAGATCCTCATGTAGATAGCTTTTTTTTTAATAGAGATCGCCTTGCAGAGTGTGAAAAAAAATGGCTCAGTGAAAACTTATCTTCTCTTGGTTTCAAAAATAAAAAAAATTTTTATCAATCAATGATGTTATGTAATATTAGAGAGAAAAATGGTTTTTTAACATTAAGGCCAACACTCCATAAAAAACTAGAAACATGGACGGGGGATGGGTTTACTGAGGATGACTATATTGTTTTGCCGGATAGTGTTTCTGATGAAGAACTCGGTGAAGCCATAAAGGAAGCTATATCTCGTTGCCGAAGTGTTATTTGAATTTTATATTATTAGATAGTTAATAAAATTTTTAATGTGGTATATAAGTAGTATTAATAAAATTAACTTTACTGGTTTTATTCTGCGAAAATAAAATGTATGCAGTTTCATTCAACTCTTATTTATTTGTAAATTATTTAAGTAAATCTATAATTTAAATTATTAGTAAATTGTATTATATTCTTTGACTAATTTGATAAAGATAATAATTAAACAATATTTTAATGAACACGAACAACAAAAAAACCCTTACCATCCAGTAAGGGCGCAATAACAACAACGAAATTTTTATTGTTAATTAAAGAGTTGCGGCTTCGGCAATGAGTTTGCCGAGCTCTTGCCAGTTTTCACTGTCAATAAGGTCATTCGGCACCATCCATGAACCGCCGCACACTAATACAGAAGGTAATGCGGTGTATTCTTTAATGTTTTTCACACCGATCCCGCCAGTTGGCATAAATTTAACCGGGTAAACGGCGCTGAGTGCTTTGAGCATGGCAACTCCGCCAGAGGCTTCGGCTGGGAAGAATTTCAATGTGGTGAGGTTAAATTCAAGGGCTTGCTCCACTAAGCTTGGGTTATTCACCCCAGGAATGATAATTACGTTCTTTTGTTGGCAATAAGCCACAATTTTCGGGTTAAAGCCTGGGCTGACGATAAAATCCACACCCGCTTCAATGGCTTGGTCAACTTGCGCAGTGGTTAATACCGTACCTGCGGCAATCAGTAATTCAGGGTAGGCCGCGCGCATATTTTTAATCGCTTGTACCGCGGCAGGGGTGCGGAAGGTGACCTCTGCACATGGCAGGCCATTTTCCACTAAGGCTTTTGCCAATGGAGCACCATGTTCTGCATTATTAATGGTGATCACAGGAACAACATTGAGTTTCTTAATTCTTTCAACTAATTGATTCATGGTTAAAGCCTCTTAACATTTTACTAAAGCAGTGGTTGGCATGGCCTCGGATGGAATAATCGCTCCCCGGTGTTGGATGACGGTTCCAGCCAGTAAATGACCTGATTTTGCCGCTTCGCATGGGTTGCCACCTAAAATACGGCAAGCAAGGTAGCCGGCACTAAAGGAATCCCCTGCGGCAGTGGTATCTACAACATGGCTTATTTTATTCGCAGGGACTGCAATACGTTCGTTATCAATAACGACGAAGCAAGCCTTAGCACCGCGCTTGATCACGATTTCATTCACGCCATATTGTTGGGTACGTGCAATTGCATCATTTTCATGAATGTCACCATAAAGTAACTGTTCGTCATCAAAGGTCAAAAAAGCGATGTCGGTTAAAGTGAGAATTTGCTGATAAGCCTGTTGAGCGGCTTGTTTGGAAGACCAAAGTGCGGGGCGATAGTTATTATCGAAGACAATTTTGGCACCATGCTGTTTAGCTTGCTGCAACATTTCAAATAACAACTGGCGTGAAGCGTCAGGCAAAATGGCTAAGCTGATGCCACTTAAATAGATAAATTGTTGTGAATTAAGTACTTGCTGTGTGTGGGCTTTGCTATTGCTATCAAGACAGACGGCATCAAGCCAAAATTTTGCCGCGGCATTATCTCGCCAATAGAAAAAGCGACGTTCGCCATCAGCGGAGGTTTCGATTAAATACATCCCGGGCAAATGTTTATCCGAAATAAAGACTTCGTCAGTATTGATGCCTTCTTGTTGCCAACTGCTTAGCATTTGCTGGCTGAATGGGTCCTTTCCTAAACCGGTGATGTAACGGGTTGTCACGCCATGGTCTTTGGTCAAACGAGACAGGTATAGTGCGGTATTGAGTGTATCTCCACCAAAGGTTTGCTTATATAGCTCCCCTGACTTTTGTAATTCAACCATGCATTCGCCAATAACGGCAACTTGCGGATGTGTATTCATTTTCACCACCTGCGTGATTACGACTTAATAAACTATTGCGGACTTAATGATGCTATTAAAACCCATTTCAAATAGAACTTCAATAAAAATGAAACGCTGTTTTAAAAATATTAAATCACCGTTCTTGTTTTTATCATGATAGCCACTTATGCTATCCGCTAGGGTGTAATGTCGATATCAATTTATAGGATGATGGAAAAGTAATGGATAAAACGACTCAAACGGATGCCGTTTCAGCGGTAGTTAAGGTGTTCAGCATTCTTAGTGCCCTTGGTGAGCAAAAAGAGATCGGCGTGTCTGAGCTTTCGCAGCGCTTATTAATGTCAAAAGCCACCACATTTCGTTTTCTGCAAACGATGAAACAGTTAGGTTATGTGGATCAAGAAGGTGAAGCGGATAAATATTCCCTAACATTGAAATTATTCGAGTTGGGAGCGAAGTCCCTTGAGTATGTGGATTTAATTGAAATTGCAGATACAGAAATGCGCCGTATTGGCCAATTGACCCATGAAGCCGTACATTTAGGGGCTTTAGATGAAGATGCTATTATTTATATCCATAAAATCGACTCGAGTTATAATTTACGCATGTATTCACGGGTTGGGCGTCGTAACCCATTGTATTGCACCGCAATCGGTAAGATTTTACTCGCTTGGCAAGATGAAGGATCCATTCGTTTAGCATTGAAAAACGAAACTTTTAGCCAAAAAACGGCAACAACGATTTTAACGTTAGAAGACCTGCTGGTGGAATTAGCCACCGTTCGTGAATGCCATTATGCGCAAGACCGAGAAGAGCAAGAACTAGGCCTGCGCTGTATTGCTGTGCCAGTATATGACCGATTAGGTCATGTGGTTGCAGGGTTATCTATTTCGTTCCCAACCATTCGTTTTGATGAGCAGCGTATTGATGAATACGTCCAATTACTGAAAACAGCGGGGCGCAATATTTCAGAGAAAATGGGTTATCACCAATATCCATTATAGGGGGATATAACAGAATTAAGCCATTTTCAATAATGTATCAATCAATTGATTTAATAACCCAGGTAAATTATTTATTTGAATATTAAGGTTTTATAAATTTCACCTATTATTATTCAACACCATGTGTTGCTGCTGACATATAATATTTGCTTATGGACACAGCAGGAAATAGATATGTTTAAAAAGGTTATTGTTGTTATTTTTCTTTGTTTCACTTCTTATGGCTTTGCCAACGATTTTACATTTAAAGAAAAGTCACCCGCTGATCGCGAGTTTAATCAAGACTACCAAGGAATTAAAAAATTACAGACACAACAAAAGTTTGTCTTTGATCCCAAAAAGAAACTTCCACAAGAAGAACAAAGTTATCAAGCTTTGTTAGAACAGCGAAATGCAGATGAAAATGCGTTTTCAAAACATTTTAATGTGTGTGATGTTAACCCGACGGGAGCGGGGTGCCCTCATTCAATGGCCTGGATGAATGACCGCCAGAAAATGAAGAAAATGCTAGAGCAAGCGGGCCGCCCTTATTGATAAGTTGTTCATTTGTTGACTCTAAGGGAGCATCGCTCCCTTAGAGTTCAAGCTAGACAGATTCAGGGAATGTTAAGGTTGCCCCGGGGGCTTCACGGCTTAAATGAATGAAATTCATATGTTTTTCATATTGGTCTAGAATATCGCTAATCACTTGTTCTTTGGTGTAATCCATTAAATCATTCCCTTGTGAGCCTTCCCATAAGAAGGTTTCTAAGCGGTAATAATGGGATTTCCCTGAACGTGCGCGATAGGTAAAACCGGGAACTGAATAGCGCTGTGGCCACACTTGGTAAATAAAGCTTTGTTCTTCGCCTAGGTCGACCGTTAATTCTAAATGGTCTAATCGCTCATCAGCAATGGGTGGCAAGGTGTTAAATTCCACTTTTGCTCCCCTTAAACTGAGCTCTTTTGCCACTTCTTGCATGGCAGGAATGCAGACCAAATCAAGCATCCGCTGGGTATAAGTCGTTCCCGGGAAATTCATCACTCGTCCCAAACGCTGTTTCCAATTGAGTGTTCCGTTGCCATATAGTGGTGCAGGGGCATTGGTATTTAGCGAACTAACGCGTCTAAAGTCCTCAACTTTTAATGACTTATATAGCCCAGCCATAATAAAAAAGATAACAAAACTAAAGGGCAAGCCCATGATCACCGTCGTATTTTGTAACGCAGCGACGCCATCCGTCATTAACATCCCTAAGGTAAGTAAGCCAATTGCGACAGACCAGAAAATTCGCAACCAATTAGGGGCGTCATTGTTAATATCACTGAGTTTTGAGGTGAAATTGCCTAATACTAATGAACCGGAGTCAGCAGAGGTGACATAGAACAACAGCCCAGTAATGGTTGCAACAGAAGCGGTTAGGCCAAAGCCGGGGTAAAGTTCAAGCAGTGAATAGAAGCCTTTTTCGGGGGCGTCGAGGACGGTTTTTGCAAGTTCACTATTGCCGTGAATGATTTCATATAATGCACTATTACCAAAAATAGATAGCCATAATAGTGTGAAAACAAATGGAATAATTAATGTGCCAATCACAAACTGTCGAATCGTTCGTCCGCGCGAAATACGAGCAAGGAATAACCCAACAAATGGTGACCATGCTACCCACCATGCCCAGAAAAACAGCGTCCAGCTATTCATCCAATCCGTTGGGCGGTCAAAGGCAAAGCTGTTGAGGGTCATACCCATAAAGCGGTTAATATAGTCCCCCACATTCAGCACTAAGGCATTGAGCAGGAACTCAGTATCGCCGACAAATAAGATAAATAAAATCAAACCAA
The DNA here is from genome assembly GCF_028484875.1 of Providencia sp. PROV032. Lineage (NCBI taxonomy): Bacteria > Pseudomonadati > Pseudomonadota > Gammaproteobacteria > Enterobacterales > Morganellaceae > Providencia > Providencia sp. PROV032. The sequence goes on along the minus strand of NZ_JAMPSX010000002.1, from coordinate 103,494 downwards.
ATGCTAAAAGCACATTGAGCTCGGATAACACCCTAATACCTTTATTTACCCCAGATGTGGCGGAAATTACAGCCATAATCACCGATAGCAGGATCAACCCACTTTGCACGGGGAGCCCTTGAGGTAAGTCGAATAAGACTTTGAGACCATAATTCAGCTGAACAACCCCAATCCCCAATGTTGTTGCGATACCGAAAATCGTCCCTAATACCGCAGCAATATCCACAGTATGGCCAATTGGGCCGTCAATCCGCTTGCCAAATATTGGATAAAGTGCGGAGCGAATGGTCAGCGGCAAGTTATAACGATAACTGAAATAACCCAGTGCAATTCCCATTAAGGCATACATAGACCAGCCCGTTAGGCCATAGTGGAACAGTGTCCACACCATCGCCTGACGAGCTGCTTCTAAGGTTTCGCCTTCGCCCGTTGGCGGCAGCATATATTGGGTGACCGGCTCAGCGACGGAGAAAAACATTAAATCGATACCAATTCCTGCGGCAAATAGCATCGCAGACCAACTGAGCACGCTAAATTCAGGTTTAGATTGCTCTGGGCCGAGTTTGATATTACCAAAGCGTGAGGTCGCAACGAAAATGACAAAAACAATATAAAGCGTTGCTGCTAACAGGTAATACCAACCAAAGGTTTTAGATACCCAGCCAAGGGCGGCAACGATCCACTGATTTGCTGTTTCGGTCATCAAGATGGTGAAAAAAGAAAACGCCAGAATAAGACCGGCGGAAGTAAAAAAAACCACAGAATTCAGTTTATCCTTCTGCTTATTTTTTGGACTATTTTGAGTTGTCATTGGACATTCCACATTTTTATTTATTTAACAGGTTAAAATTACTTTCTAAGCTAATTTATTGATTTATCAGCAAAGATTTGGTTTTTGTTATCTTCTCTCTTATGCTAATTGTGAATGGATTGTTGTAAACAATAGTTAATATTGATTGAACATTCAATCAAAAAAACGTTTAATACAAGGGATCAATGTATTTTTTAGGTTCAAATGCCATGCCGAAGATAGGAATGCAGTCGATACGTAAACAACAGTTAATTCAAGCCACATTGGCTGTGATTAATGAAGTTGGAATGCAGGATGCCAGTTTTGTGTTAATTGCCCGTAAAGCCGGGGTTTCTACAGGAATTATTAGTCATTATTTTCGTGATAAAAATGGCTTGCTTGAAGCCGCTATGCGCCATATTCAATACCAACTAGGGTTTGCGGTGGCAATACGTTTGCGGATGTTAACCGGAGCGGAGCCAAAACGACGAATTCAGGCAATTGTTGAAGGCAACTTCGACCCAACGCAAACCAGTGAGGCCGCGATGAAAACGTGGCTAGCCTTTTGGGCTAGTAGTATGCATCAACCGAATTTAAATCGTTTACAGCAGGTTAATGACCGGCGCTTGTATTCAAACTTAAGCTATGAGTTTGGGCGGGTATTAAACAAAGCGGATGCGCGGATGGCCGCGAAGGGGCTGGCGGCGTTAATTGATGGCTTATGGTTACGTAGTGCTTTGAGTAATGAGCAATTTCCTGTTAAGGATGCACTCAAAATCACTAACGAATATATCGATATGCAGCTACAACGTGCTGAGGTTTTAGAAACTTAATAACCAATTCAGAGGAGATAATATGCAACATCCACCGATACATAAGCTTTATATTCATGGTGGTTATGTCGACAGTTCACAACCTGAATGCGGGCAATTTCCTGCAATCAACCCTGCAAATGGCGAAACTATCGCAAATCTGCAATCTGCGACCCTTGAAGATATCCAATGGGCGGTAGAAAGTGCCAAACAAGGCCAAGAAGTCTGGGCGGCAATGACTGCGATAGAACGCTCACGTATTTTACGCCGTGCGGTGGATATTTTACGGGAACGTAACGACGAGCTGGCCTACCTCGAAACTCTTGATACGGGCAAACCACTTTCTGAAACGCGTTATGTGGATATCGTCACAGGGGCTGATGTCCTTGAATACTATGCAGGTTTAATCCCTATGCTGGAAGGGCAACAGATCCCTCTGCGTGACAGCTCGTTTGCTTATACCCGTCGTGAACCGCTGGGGGTTGTCGCTGGAATTGGCGCATGGAATTACCCTATCCAAATCGCATTATGGAAGTCAGCACCTGCTCTGGCTGCAGGTAATGCGATGGTGTTCAAACCCAGTGAAGTCACGTCGTTAACTGCATTAAAGTTAGCTGAAATTTATACTGAAGCGGGGGTGCCTGCCGGGGTGTTTAACGTGGTGACAGGCCAAGGCGGTGAAGTGGGGCAATGGTTAACGGAGCACCCTGATATTGCCAAAGTTTCATTCACTGGGGGGATCGCAACGGGTAAAAAAGTGATGGCGAATGCGTCGGCCTCTTCTTTAAAAGAGGTGACGATGGAACTAGGCGGCAAATCACCTCTAATTATTTTTGATGATGCAGATTTAGATAAAGCTGCAGATATCGCCATGATGGCGAATTTTTATAGTTCCGGCCAAGTGTGTACCAATGGAACACGGGTTTTTGTGCCAGAATCGCTTAAATCACAGTTTGAAGACAAGATCACGGAACGTGTGGCGCGCATTAAAATAGGTTCTCCCATTGACGATAATACTAACTTTGGGCCATTAGTCAGTTTCGCACATATGGAAAATGTGTTGCGTTATATTGAGTTAGGCAAACAACAAGGTGCGAAATTATTGTGCGGAGGTGAACGTTTGATGGATGGCGATTTCGCTCAGGGAGCGTATGTTGCACCAACGGTATTCACTGATTGCCACGATGAGATGCAAATCACACAGGAAGAAATTTTTGGTCCTGTCATGAGTATTTTAAGTTACCAATCAGAAGATGAAGTGATTACCCGTGCAAACAATAGTGTATATGGGCTTGCTGCAGGGGTTGTGACACAGGATCTCACGCGTGCGCATCGTGTTATCCATCAATTAGAGGCTGGGATTTGCTGGATTAATACATGGGGTGAATCACCCGCTCAAATGCCAGTAGGGGGGTATAAGCATTCCGGCGTTGGTCGTGAAAATGGCGTAATGACACTGCAAAATTATACACAAGTGAAATCCATTCAAGTGGAACTGGGGGAATTTGCATCCGTTTTTTAATCACATCATTTTAATTTGACTGAAACAGAGGAGATAACAATGGTCTACGACTATATTATTATCGGTGCTGGTTCAGCCGGTAACGTTCTTGCTACCCGCCTGACAGAAGATCCAGATGTTACTGTGCTGCTCCTTGAAGCAGGAGGACCGGACTACCGGTTCGACTTTCGCACACAAATGCCAGCGGCATTAGCCTACCCATTACAGGGGCGACGTTATAATTGGGCTTATGAAACTGATCCTGAACCACATATGAATAACCGACGAATGGAATGTGGTAGAGGGAAGGGGCTCGGAGGCTCATCATTAATTAATGGGATGTGTTATATCCGAGGGAATGCTCTAGACTTTGACGGCTGGGCTGAGGCGCCTGGCTTAGAAGACTGGCGTTACCTCGATTGCTTACCTTATTTTAGAAAAGCAGAAACGCGTGATATTGGCCCGAATGATTACCATGGTGGAGATGGCCCAGTCAGTGTGACAACACCGAAGAATGGCAATAATGTGCTATTTCATGCGATGGTGGAAGCGGGTGTACAAGCTGGGTATCCACAAACTGATGATTTAAATGGGATCCAACAAGAGGGTTTTGGCCCGATGGATCGCACGGTCACTCCTCAAGGGCGACGAGCAAGTACAGCAAGAGGATATTTGGACCAAGCGAAAAAGCGCCATAACCTGACCATTCGTACCCATGCCACTACGGATACCATTGAGTTTGAAGGGAAAAAAGCGACAGGTGTGAAGTATTATCAAGGTAATAGCACTACGCCAACGGTGGTAAAGGCGCGTAAAGAGGTTCTGTTATGCGCAGGTGCGATTGCATCTCCACAAATTTTGCAGCGCTCTGGGGTTGGGCCTGAAGATGTGCTGACGGAGTTTAATATTCCAGCCGTGCACGTTTTACCCGGTGTAGGGCAAAACTTGCAAGACCACCTTGAAATGTATTTGCAATATGAATGTAAACAACCAGTTTCATTATATCCAGCCTTAAAATGGATAAACCAACCCAAAATAGGCGCTGAATGGCTATTTAAAGGGACTGGAATTGGCGCAAGCAACCAATTTGAAGCGGGTGGGTTTATTCGTACCAGTGAAAAATTTGCTTGGCCAAATATTCAATTCCACTTTTTGCCTGTGGCGATTAACTATAACGGTAGTAATGCCGTTAATCAGCATGGTTTTCAAGCCCATGTAGGCTCAATGCGTTCGCCTAGCCGAGGGCGCGTTCGTTTGAAATCTTTAGACCCAAGGCAGCATCCGAGTATTTTATTTAACTACATGTCATCGGAACAGGATTGGGAAGAGTTTCGTGCTGCTATTCGTATTACCCGTGAAATTATGGCTCAGCCAGCACTTGACCCATATCGTGGGGAAGAAATTAGCCCTGGTAAACAGATTAGTACGGATGACGAGCTAGATGCATTTGTCCGCGAGAGAGCTGAAACTGCTTTTCATCCATGTGGTACATGCAAGATGGGGCACGATGAGATGGCAGTGGTTGATGGTGCAGGACGCGTTCATGGAATTGAAAATTTACGAGTTATCGACGCATCAATTATGCCGCTGATTATTACGGGTAATTTAAATGCAACGACTATCATGATCGCGGAGAAAATCGCCGATAAAATTCGAAACCGACCTCCGTTGCCCACAAGCGATGCTGAATATTATGTCGCTGGTGATAGGCCGGTAAGAAATCAGCCATTAAGAGGCTAACTTTATGCACTAAGGCTTTACGTACAAAGTGATTGATATTTATATCAGTCGCTTTTTTTGTTAGCTAGACAGAATATGTATTGGTGAATTTTAGGCAAAAAAAACCTCCAAATATAAAGGAGGGAAAATAAATATAAAGCGAGCTTATTTATATAGCATTAATTTTCGGTAAACCATAGCCGACCAGTTAAATTTATTTATACAAAACGATTCTAGCTCACAATTTATAACGTTATTGTTATTAAATTCAGATTAATACCTATTATTTAACGGAGCTAATCAGCCATCGTAAGTAATTATCTTCCACTTGGCTTGGGTCTAAGCGAATGAGCTCTGGAGTTTCATATGGGTGTATTTCTTTTATTGCCTTAAACAAATTGAGTTGATTTCCTTGGGTCGTTTTGATCAAAAGCAAAATCTCCTTATCTTGCGTGATATTATCATGCCATAGATAAACTGATGTTATTTCAGGAAGTAGAGAAACGCATGCAGCTAAACGATTGGCTAGTAAATGTTGGGTAATTTTAATTGCGTTTTCATGGCTATTCGTCGTGCATAACACAATACATGGGCTTTTTGCATTTGTGGTATAAATTTCATTAGTGGACATTTCATTTCCTTCTTAGTCATATTTGGATGTGTTTTGTTGCTCATATTTAGATTAGGAATAAAAATTTTATTGAAAAAAGCATAATCACTATAAGTGTTTTTTAGCATGATTAGATTAGATAATAAGTAATGATAATTAAGGATGAAGCATCGTTCCAATGGTGGCTTGTGTGTTTTTTGCTCAGAAACTGCCATTGTTATAATTTTTTATATATTCAATATAATTTAGAGTATTTCTTGATTTTATTTTATTAATTCGATTCAGCAAGCATAAATTGAGGGCAAACTATAAAAATAATTGAAATTTTAGTATATTAAGAAACAAATTAGATTATGAGATAAATGTGAGTGCATGTGCTGCTAGCCGAGTAATAGAACAAATAATAAACCCAACTTTATTTTTACCCTTATTCATTTAAGGGTAGGCTTACCTTTTTATGCAAAAAATATGAAAGATTAATTACTGAAATAATATATTACGTCCCGTTACAAAATAACGTGAATTTGTATTATAAAAGAATCTACGTACTGATAAATATCAAGGTTTTTTAGCTATATATTGTTAACCTAAAGATAAAATTAGAATATATAACTGAAATTACTCTGTATTTCCATCTTTAAACGTGTATGGATAAACCTTATGAATAAACTAACACCTTTAAAACCTGTTCCAACATTAATCGCAGTTGCAATAACATTAATTATTTGGTTCTTAATTCCTGTTCCTGAAGGTGTTAATCCAAATGCGTGGCATCTTTTAGCATTATTTGTAGGCACAATCGCTGCTATTATTGGTAAGGCTTTACCAATAGGCGGAGTTTCTATTGTCGCAATTTCATTAGTTGCAGTTACTGGAGTCACTAATCCTGAATCAACTAAAGGGGCAATTGCGGATGCATTAAGTGGTTTTTCTAATGACTTAATTTGGTTAATTGGTATTTCTATCATGGTTTCCATGAGCTTGAACAAAACAGGTTTAGGGGCAAGGATAGGGTATTATGTCATTTCTTTATTTGGTAAAAAAACATTGGGTATTGCTTATTCATTGGCAATAGCAGAAACAATATTGGCTCCTGTGACACCAAGTAATACCGCTCGAGGTGGGGGAATTATTCACCCAATTATGCGTTCTATCGCTGATAGTTTTGGGTCTAAGGCGGATGATGGTACTGCTGGGAAAATCGGTCGTTATTTGGCTTTGGTCAATTACAATATTAACCCGATTACGTCTGCAATGTTTATTACGGCAACAGCCCCAAACCCACTGATAGTCAGCCTGATTGTCAGTGAGTTAGGGCAAAAAGGGGAGCTAACTTGGGGAATGTGGGCTATTGCCGCATTTGTACCAGCCATTATCTCTTTGATTTTAATGCCGTTGGTCATTTATTTGATGTACAAGCCTGAAATCACCTCTACGCCGGATGCGCCTAATTTTGCCAAAGAACGTTTACAGCAATTAGGGCCAGTTTCATTACCTGAAAAATTAACATTAGCTGTTTTTGGGTTGCTATTACTGATGTGGGCAGGTGTACCAGCAATGATCTTTGGGCCTGCATACAGTGTGAATGCAACTACAGCAGCATTTATTGGCTTAAGTATTTTATTAGCAACAGGTGTCATCAATTGGGATGATGTCTTAAAAAATAAAGGGGCTTGGGATACGGTAGTTTGGTTCTCTGCTTTAGTGATGATGGCATCTTTCTTAGGAAAATTAGGCTTAATTAAATGGATGTCAGTTTCAGTCGAGGGAGCCATTGCGAGTATGGGAATTAGCTGGGTATGGGGGATGTTGATCCTTGTTCTTATCTATGTTTATTCCCACTATTTTTTTGCCAGTACAACAGCGCATATTACCGCAATGTACGCTGCATTTTTAGCCGCGGGATTATCTCTCGGTGCACCACCAATGTTATTAGCATTAACGCTTGCTTTCTCATCATCATTAATGATGTCACTCACTCATTATGGAACAGGTACCGCACCAATTATCTTTGGTTCTGGCTATGCCACATTAGGCGAGTGGTGGAAAACCGGTTTTGTTATGAGTGTCGTTAACTTAGCCATCTGGTTCTTTATTGGTAGCGTTTGGTGGAAGTTCTTAGGTTACTGGTAATTAGCTAAATTAGTGATTAAAGATATTTAATAGAAATCGGGCTATTAGCTCGATTTCTTCTTTTAAAACCCCATGCTATAAATAAGTGGCTATTGTAACAACCAAACCACTAATTATCGAAATCAGCATCACTTTTCCCCAACTGAAGACTGACGACGATTTTAATGCGTGTTGCCATAACAAACTTATTTCATCCGCATGCGCATATTTTCTCTTATTGATCGCAATCTTAATTTTTTTGATTGTATCGTTATCTATCGGTAATGTTTTTTGAATAACCATACTATGACCTTCCCTTAAGCTGAAGATGTAAATTCAATCAGTAAGACTGGTAGTTGTTTGTTTACCTTAATTATCTCAGGTCATATAAAAAGAAAAATTGATGGGCTTGCATGCAAACTTCCTCATTTATCGTATTTGAAATGAGACTTAATCTATTTAGTAAGAAAAAAGCCAGCTTGGAAGAAAAATTACCGTTATTAAGAGGAAATAACGCTTAATTTAAGGTCATATTTATCATTTTTTAACGAGATATTATTATTTGGAACGTTCGGAGTTAAAGGCTATAAATGGGATTGGTTTACATGAAAAAGTAGGTATGATGTAGTAGAGGGTCATTTAATTCGTTCGAGGAACACATGTATTCACAAAGAAAGGCAGAGTTTTTCTTGGTGCTTACCACGATAATTGCGGCTTGGGGATGGGTGTTTTCCCGAGAAGCAGTGCAGGGAATGCCAATATTTGCCTTTCTTGGTAGCCGTTTTTTATTCGCAGCCATCATTTTAGCCCCTTTTTGTGGGGGCGAGAAAAATAGAATAGCGGTAAAGCAATTACCCAAAATATTAATGACTGGCGGTTGGATGTCATTAAATATGGTGCTTTGGATCCACGCAGTTGCGATAACAGACTCAATTGGCGAAGGGGCCTTTATCATGAGTCTGGCGATGTTGTTTGTTCCTCTAGTTGCATGGGTAATTTTAAAAAATAAACCTGTGCGTTATTTCTGGGAGGCTCTCCCTGTCGCTGTTCTGGGGCTGGCATGTTTAACACTATTCAAGGCTCAACTTGAGTTTAAGGCAAGCCAACTATGGTTTCTTGGCGCTGCAATTGTTCAGGCTATCTATTTTTGTTATACCAGTTTATATACTCGCACAATTCCTCTGTTGCCGTTAACGACCATTCAACTTGCTTGTACTGGAGTGACAGGGCTAGTTTTGTCACTCTTTTTGGAAGAATGGCCAAGTAGCATCACAGTACCCACTATAATGTGGTTTATTGCTAGTGTGGTGATAGCAACGAGTTTGCGGTTTGTATTACAGCTGATTGGTCAAAAAAATACCACAGCAGGAAATGCGGCAATTATTATGATCCTTGAACCTGTTATGACTGTATTTGTAGCGGCTATTTGGTACAGTGAAAGAATGCCTTTTATCCAAATTGTTGGCTGTGTGCTAATTTTATCATCATTATTCTATTATCGATGGCGTTGTTCTAACTCATTGCCCAGGTGAAATACACATAATAAAATATGGGACAAGACAGATTTTTTATAAGAAAACAGCTATGATTAATATGAATAGTCAGTGATAGGGATGTTAATCTTAATAAGAGCGTCTTATTTGGTGAATTAAGATTAATGGTATTGAAAACATAAACAAGATATCCAAAATAGCGTGAACTAGGAATAATAGAGGTTTATTATTATCATCTTAGTTAAAGCTAAATAGGAAATGGGCATAAAATGAAAAAATTAGCATTAATATTAGGTATGGCAGGAGCAATGGTTGTGTTGTCTGCATGTTCTGATGAAAAGTCGGAAATTGCTGAATATAAAGAGAATTTTGTGAATACCTGTGTGGTTGCATCAGGAAACCCGCAAGGTGAAACAGCAAATGCAGTCAGTGCAATTTGTGGTTGCGCCTACGATAAAACAATTGAAAAATATGGTTTAGCTGAGTTTAAACGTATGGATGCGGAAATAGAAAAATCAGGTACTGCAGAGCCTGAATTCCAAAAAACCATGATTGAATTTGTGCAACAGTGTTCGACTAGCGCGCGTTAATAATTTATGACTCGCAGCTATTATCAATTAACAATAGCTGCGAGTTTATTACTTTACTTAAATAAGTGCTTAAATTGATGTGGGGCACAGCGCCGGTATTGTGGCGCAACGTCTATTTGTTCATTCAATTCACTCGCAGCTCGCCAAGGCCATCGCGGCTCAAATAAGATCCCCCTACCAATAGCGACAAAATCAGCTTGATGGGTTGCAAGTATCGCTTCGGCTTGCAACGGCTCTGTAATCAGACCTACAGCAATCACGGGCATCATACTTTGTTCATGGATCGCTTGTGCTAATGGTACTTGGTAATTCGGGCTTAATGGAATTTGTTGTTTCGATGAAAGCCCGCCGGAAGAAACATGAATATAATCGCAACCTAAATCTTCTAACCGTTCAGTAAGTTCGATAGATTCAGGAACATCCCAGCCATTATCAATCCAGTCAGTAGCAGAGATTCGCACACCCACAGCGATATTGGGATTAATCGCTTCTCGGATTTCATGGAATATATTGACCAGAAAACGGCTTCGATTCTCAAAATTACCGCCATATTCATCTTGTCGCAAGTTTGATATTGGTGATAAGAATTCATGCAGTAAATATCCGTGAGCAGCATGGATCTCAATAACGTCAAAACCGGCTTTTTCAGCACGAATGGCGGCGTCAATAAATTGCTGTTTGACCTGTAAAATTTCATCAATCGTTAATGCATGTGGGATTGCGTTCTCACCAAAAGCGATTGCTGATGGTGCAACAGTTTGCCAACCATTGGGTTGTGTAGGCTGGATACTGTTACCCCCTAACCAAGGTAACTCGGTTGATGCCTTTCTACCTGCGTGAGCAATTTGTACCCCGAAACGCGCATCTGAAAAATGTCTGATATCGTTGAGCATTTTCTGCATGGCGACCATTTGTTCGTCATTCCATAAGCCTAAGTCTTTGTAGGTAATACGCCCTTCAGGAACAACAGCACTGGCTTCTACAATCACTAAGGAGGCCCCTGATAAAGCAAGGTTCATATAGTGGGCGTTATGCCAAGCGGTTGGCATGCCATTTTCTGCGGAATATTGGCACATCGGGGGAACAATGATTCTATTTTTCAACGAAACTTGGCTTATTGATGCAGGTGAAAAAAGGCGACTCATTGGAACATTCCTTATTAGCAAACTTAAATTATTTTAATATTATACTGAGTTTGCCAAAGTTTTTTTGTGAGATGGTGTGGTATTACGGGGCAAATTTTATTTTTACAGCGGATTGGTAATAGAAAATCAAGCGAATTTTTGAATATTTGACCAAAATCATAAAAAGTATATTTCCCTAGTAACATGATGAAAAAGGAGGGAGGAAATATAAAAAAATAAGAGAAAAAATAAAATATTATAATAATCATTGATTTTTGATTGTTATAATTCTGTAACTTATAAATAAAATAATAACTCCCACGCCAGAGTGGTGTTAATGCTTGTTTATGGTTTTAATGGTTCTAATAGAGAATAAAACTATTTTTTTATTTTAAATGATAATTTAAATAATGATTAATACATTGTTTGTGAAGCAAAAATATAAAATATTCCTTGCGGTTATATTAAATGATTTATATAAGAAATATGCTTATTAAGCTAATGCGAGCCAAGCTGAAATTTGTGTTCACCTGAAAAATATAATTCTAAGAAGGAAGTTGATGTGCTGACAATTATTGGTATTTTAATCATTATATCGATAGTAACATTATTGATGATGGGGAAAGTTAGCCCAATTATCGCAATGTCTTGTATTCCCTTTATTGGTGCTTTATTTGCTGGTTATTCGGTTGCTGAAATTTCAGTATTCTTTGAAAGTGGAATTAATAAAGTTTCAAAAGTCGCAGCGATGTTTTTATTTGCGATTTTATTTTTTAGCTTAATGAAAGACCTGCATATCTTTGATCCATTGATCCGTTTAATGGTTAAAATGACGCGTGGGAATATTATTGTTGTTTGTATTATGACAACGTTAATTGCAGGAGTTGTCCATTTAGATGGTTCAGGCGCTGCGACATTTTTAATTATCATTCCTGCATTATTACCTTTATACCGTCAACTGGGGATGAGCCCATATCTCATGTTGCTGCTGATGTGTGCCAGCATGGGGGTCATGAATATGGTGCCTTGGGGCGGGCCGTTAGGCCGTGCTTCGGCTGTCACTGGCATTGATGCTTCGACCTTATGGCAACATTTGATCCCAGTACAACTCATTGGTATGGGGGGAGCAGTGGTATTTGCTACGTTAATGGGATTTCGTGAGAAAAGACGCATTGCCGCAGCGAGTTTGAAAGGAACAACACCATATGAAATGGATTCTTTGTTACCTGTTAGTGATGACACTGCCGATATAACCGAAACGGTACAAAAACCTAAGAAACCACTTATCAATGGTGGGTTAATTGTCGCCTCTGTTGTCTGTTTAGCATTTGGTTTATTATCTGCACCTTATGTTTTTATGATCGCACTTTCCATTGCCTTGATGGTTAACTTCCCTAACCCTAGGGACCAAATGAAAATTTTGGCAGCCCATGCGCCACAAGCATTGGGAATGGTTGCCATTATCTTAGCGGCAGGAGCATTTTTAGGTATTTTATCTGAAGGTGGCATGCTTGAGTCAATTGCAACAGACTTAACCGCTATTTTACCAACAGAATGGGTTTCTAAAGTCCATATTTTTGTCGGTATTTTAGGCGTGCCGATGGATATTTTTACCAGTACCGATGCTTACTATTTTGCCTTACTACCAATAATTCAACAAATTGCCGCCACAGTTGGTGTTGACCCATCTTCCGTTGTTTATGCGATGGCGATAGGTAACAACGCAGGGACTTTCGTGAGCCCATTCTCTCCAGCAGCATGGTTAGCAATGGGATTAGCTGGAATTGATATGGGGCGCCACTTACGTTATTCGTTTGGTTGGATTTGGTTGTTTAGTTTCTTTTTGTTAGCAGTTGGTTCAGTGATCGGTCTTTACTAGGTTTTTCTGTTTTTAAATACTTGAGAACATTGAAAGATGTTCTCAAGTATTATCCAAAGATGATTATTATTTTTTCATCTTTATAACTATTTATGATAGATTAATATCCAACCTTAACGAAAGGTGTTCCGTAGCTCCTATCTCTATTGATTACCTTTCCTACATAAAGTTTACGCACTGAGTCTTCAGCTTTACGTCCGATAAATTCCCACCTATCACTATCACGTTTAATATTGTCTCGAGTAAAATATTGCTGTGTACCTGCTTTTACCCATCCATGTACTTCATAAACTTCTTTAATGATATTGTTATAAGTTGCATAGGCGTATTTGATATTACTGTCATTTCTTGGGATATTAGCCCAAACCCCACGGGTTACTTCAAATAAAGAAAGTTCATCCATACCTGATTTATAGAGTTTGTTCAAAAGAAAGGCTAAACCGGAATGTTCTTTTTTAATGTCAACTTGTTGTTCAGTATGTAGATCATGTATCTCGTTTAAACTCAATCGTCCTAGTTTAGTTGTTTTGCCTCTCACTTTATTTGTTAAGCTATCGACACCCAGTAGATCGATACAAGTAGCTTCCACAACAAATGCGGTATCTTCATCCATGCCATGTCGTAAAATATCAATGCCTAGTTTATTTTGCTTGTGTAATTTCTCTATTTTTTCTTTTTTCTCATTTAATTCTTCAACTAGGTCTTTATCTATTTCTTTTGAGTTTATATCAATAGCTTGGTATATGTGTTGTAAGCAACGATCATTCACTCCTTTTCCTATATAAAAAGGGCGACGCTCTTCATCTGTTAGCTCGCATAATGCGTATACGTAGTATTTTAACTTTTTCAAGGTTGTTTTATATTTATCAAAATCAGTCATTAAGTTACTCCAATATTTTTGAAAACCACGTTATACAGGTTAACAAGTGGTTTCAATTCACTGATAAACTAAACAAATAGGCTTATTTGGGCTTCTAGATTAATAGGGAGTAGGTGATTTTTGTGTGTAGAGCTAAATTAGGAATAAATTGATAGTCTTCTTCTTGACAATTAGACTAAAATTCAACTGTTTTCCTTCAATTTCGCTAATTTTGACCCTTAGCTAAGTAAAAATGAGGCCGTTACTCGGAATAGATATGTAATACCTACACTTGATTTCTCAACAATTAAAGACGCAAATCTAGCAAAAAGATTTGTGGTTATTTCTATTTCTTTAGAGAAAGCATGATGAATATGCAATCAAGAAAGTATGGTAGAACGTATCACTATCCGTTCTCCCCAGGTACGACGAGTGATGATCGCATCAATAGCGATTGGTGGTCGCACATCCAAAATATAGACAAACTGGTTCATACAGAAAAACTGGATGGTGAAAATAATTGTTTAAACCGTCACGGGGTTTTTGCTCGCTCTCATGGAGCACCAACCCAATCAGCATGGGGCCAGCAAATTCGCCAACGTTGGCAGCTGATTAAAGATGATTTAGGGGATATTGAACTATTCGGTGAGAATCTTTACGCAATACATTCCATTGAATATCAACATATTGAAGATTACTTCTATGTATTTGCGGTGAGGCAGGGGGAGTATTGGCTCAGTTGGGAAGAGGTGCAATTTTATGCAGCTCTATTTGATTTTCCAACCGTCCCTCAATTAGATTTATCACTCAGTAAACACATGAACAAGCAAGAATATGCAAGTTCATTAATTACTGCTGCATCATTAGATAGCCAATTTATTGCGTGTGATACTCATACAGGGGAAGCCTGTAGCATGGAAGGTATTGTGAGCCGCGATAGCCAAGGTTTTCATGTGGATGATTTTATGGCGCATGTTTTCAAATATGTGCGTAAAAACCATGTTAAAACGGATATCCACTGGAAGCGGCATTGGCAGAGAGCCAAGCTGGCCTTTGAATTACAAGGAGAACAGCCATGAGTTGGCAATTAACCCAATGTCGTGATTGGACACAGCTTGAAAAACAGTTCGATTTTGTGCGTGATATGCAGTATGTGCCGCAAGACCGTTTGCACCATGCGGAAGGTAACGTGGCTATTCACACCCAAATGGTGTTAGCGGCTTTAGAAGGTTTGCCTGAATATCAACAGCTTCCTGAGCTTAAACAACAAATCGTTTGGGCGGCAGCCTTGCTGCATGACGTCGAAAAACGCAGTACGACAAAAGAAGATGAAGAGGGGCGGATCCATTCACCTGGACATGCCAAAAAAGGTGAGTTATCTGTACGAAATATATTATTTCGACAAATAGAAACGCCCTTTGCTATTCGTGAACAAATTGCGGCTTTAGTTCGATTCCATGGCTTACCGCTTTGGTTAATGGAAAAGCCAGATCCTGAGCGCACGTTATTTGCCGCATCTTTGCGGGTTGAAATGTCTTTATTATGTCTGTTAGCGAAAGCGGATGCGATGGGCCGTGCGTGTGAAGATAAAGCGGAACTTTTGGTCAGAATCGAGCTATTTGAACTATTCTGTCGTGAGCAGGGTTGTTGGGACCAACCTAAATCATTTGCGTCACCAGCTGGGCGCTTCCAGTATTTTCATCATCAAAAGGGCACTACGGATTACCAGCCTTTTGAAGAAAATGGAAGTGAAGTGATAATGTTATGTGGCTTGCCGGGGATGGGAAAAGACCATTTTATCAAACGGTTTTACCCACAAACGGCAGTCGTGTGTTTAGATGATATTCGCCGAGAACATAAAATCAACCCAGCAGATAAAAATGCACAAGGGTGGGTCGCTCAGCAAGCGAAAGAGCAAGCAAAACGATTGTTACGCACGAAAACCCACTTTATTTGGAATGCGACGTCATTGAGTGCCTCTTTACGGGGAACCATGATCAGCTTATTTGAACGCTATCAAGCCAAAATCCATTTAGTTTACTTGGAAGTGCCATTTAAACAGTGGCGGCAACAAAATCAACAACGTCAATATGCGGTACCGGAGCAAGTTATGGAGAAAATGGCAGGGAAGTTAGAATTGCCGACGCCTGATGAAGCTCATCAAGTTTCCTATTATATTGATGGTAATTTTGAGCCGTTACTTGCCGAAAAATAAAATTCATCACCTGCCTCTAGATAAGAGGCAGGCTAATATTAGTTTGAAGGAACGTATACGTTGCCTTCAAACAGTTTTCTTGCTGTTCGAATAATTGAAGCTTGAAGCCCTTCCGGTGAGTTGCCTTGTTGACTTAATGATACCTCAAATTTACCACTTAAATGCTCAATGGAAATGTTGCTCATATCAACAGACTGAATGTATTGCTGAGTAATACTGTCCGGGAGCATAGTGCTTGTGGCAATGGCGATAGCACCAGTGACGGCAAGTGCGCCATGGCATTTATGCGGCATAAAATAGCGGACATTAATTGTTCCACCGTGAATGGCAGGTGAAATCAATATGGGTTTAGGAATGACTTTTTTACTTACATCACCAAGCCCCATCATTGCCCCTGCTTTTATACGAATAGCCTCTAGCTTTTGCATAAACTCGGCATCGGACTCCAGTTGTTCCGCAGTTTCATAACCTGTTTTGTTGAGTTGAGGGGCATCAATTAACACCACAGGCGTCGCCATATCAATGCAGCTGACATCAATACCTTCAATAGTATCAATTCCATGGCCTGTAGGGAGCAATTTCCCTGTTTTTGTTCCACAAGCATTTAAGAATGTCAGTGCTACAGGCGCTGCACGGCCAGGTACGCTAGCAATTTCGGTATTTCCCTCATAAGTTACATGGTCATCAGGGGTTTGTACCCTAGAGTTGATGAAAGTATTCGTATTGACATTGCGGATCCTGACGGTGGTTGTCTCACCAGAGACCGGCACCAATCCTTTTTCAATAGCAAAAGAACCCACTGCACAAAGAATATTTCCGCAATTCGGTGCGGTATCAACAAGACGTTCAGTAATAGAAACCTGGGCAAATAGGTAATCAATATCGGCATCAGGGTGGGGGGAAGGGCTAATAATAGCGACTTTACTGGTCTGTGGGCTGCCTCCACCAATGCCATCAATTTGCAAAGCATGGCCAGAACCCATAATAGCGAGGATCAGTTCATCACGTTGTTGAATATCAGTTGGAAGGTCATCAGCTAATAGAAAAACGCCTTTTGAAGTTCCGCCACGCATTAGTGTGCAAGGGATTTTTTTCATCTGTTTACCCATCATATTTCGCGCTGTAGCTGTGTTTGCTACACTCAGCCCCTCAAGTCACATACTGAAGTATGCATCCTTGGGATGTCTTTGTTTTGCCGCCTTGTTTTGTTGTTAAATAGGGCACAATCATGATTGTGCCCGTCGTGTCGGTTTATTGACGAAGAATTAAATTAATCCAGTACTGATTAAAATTTCCCACCAACCTAAACCGATAGTCATGTGAACGAATAAGCTAATGAAGGCAACTAACCCACCGATGATCCACCAAGAACGGATATCGTTATAACCTGCACCGAATACGATAGGTGCTGCCGCGCCGCCATAGTGAGTCACGCTGCCGCCGTAGGCATTCGAAAACAACAATCCCAGTGCGAGTAACATCGGAGGAGCCCCAGCAACCATACCCACAGTGGCAAATACTGGAACCATGGCTGCAACGTAGGCACCACCGGAGGCGAATAAGTAGCGAATGGCAACACTGATAAACATGATGACAAAGAACGCTAACATTGCTTGATCACCGAAGGAAAGGTATTGGCTCATGGTATCGGCGAGCCACTTGAAGAAACCTGCTTTTGTGAGTACGCCTGACATGCTGATAATACCACCGTACCAAATCAGGGTATTCCAACCGCCTTTATTCTTCAGCACGTCATCCCAAGTTACAACACCAAGGATCAGGGTCAATGCCATAACTGCAATCGCGACGCTAGAGGCGCTGACGCCGATAAGGTCAGAGAAAATCCAGCCGCACAGCGCGATAACAAAGACAATCCCCAGCAACTTTTCACGCATAGTCATTGGGCCTAAATCTTCAAGGCCTTTGGCTGCGATCTCTTTATTGTTCACCTTTTTCAACTCAGGTGGGTACAGTTTGTAGATCATTAATGGCGTCAAAATCAGCATAATTAAACCTGGCACGGAGGCTGCAAGTGCCCATCCGCCCCAACTTAAATGGATGCCCATAATGTCACTCATCATGGCAAGGGCGAGTGCATTCGGCGCCATTGCAGTTAAGAACATATAGCTGGTGGTTTTGGTCACCATATAGACGTTGACGAGGAGGTAGTGGCCTGCTTTACGTGGGCTTTTTTCTGGATCAGATCCTAAAGCAACGGCCACACTATTGATGATTGGGAAAACAATTCCCCCAGCACGCGCGGTATTCGATGGGGTTGCAGGCGCGATAATTAAATCAAGGATTGCGGTCACATAACCGAGCCCTAATGTTGTACCGCCTAACTTGCCAATCAAAATATAAGAAAGACGTTTACCTAAACCAGTAATAACAAAGGCAGCACTCAGAGTAAATGCAGCAAATACAAGCCATGTCGTACCGGATGCATATCCGCTTAAAACTTCACTTGCTTTGACATCTTTAGTCCCTGTTACCCCAATAATTACCGCACTCGCAGCAATAGTGGCTAATAGAATAACAGGCTCTGAATAGGGTTTAAGTACCAATCCAACAATAGCGGCAAGGTAAAGACCAAATAGCAACCATGCAATATGTGGTAGCCCCGCAGGTGTTGGTATTAAAGCAATAATAATTGGAATGGCTATTAAAACTAATAGCTTCCATATTTTTTCTTTTTGCATAAGCCAATTTCCTTGATTAAATCAATATTAAATTTATTTAATATTAAATTGAATGAACTTTAATATTAGGAATTTGTTAAAGTGACAATGTTTTTAATATGGCTGTATCTTGAATGAATATAATGAATCTTATTTTCATTACTCATTCACTCTAAGGTATATAATTTATTTAAATAATTAATTGGTTTTTATTTGGTTAATTCGTTTTAATTTTTTAAATTATCCCTGTGTTAATTAATATTAAAATAGTTACTTTATGTTAATTAAAGACTGGTTGGGTAATCGGGCAAAAAACCAAGTCAAAATTAATAAATCCGCACTTCCTCCTGGACTCATGTTTAGTTGAATACATTCACTGTCGAATTGTTTAACCTTAACTAAATCATCATGGGTATTAATACCTGAGATTAATAGCTGTTTTGCGCGTTGCTTTACCCATGTTAATCCTTTGACGCCACCGCGATTGACAATGTTTGTATCGTCATTCAGGCTCATGAGGAGAATTAAAGTATCAAGTAGGGCGATATCCGCGAGTTTGCCCTTGGTGAGTTGCTGCAAATAATAGGGAAGTGAATGTTTGATTACTAACGAATAACCGCCTTCCGCTTCACCTCTTGCGCCTGTTAACCCATGTTCCTGATATAAGCGGCGGCCTGCGGTAGGGTTTTCGGTTTTTTGTTTAAGTTCATTGGTAATTCCCTTACACATACTGGCAACCAATAAGCTCACACTTTCAGGTGAAACAAATTGTTGTTGTGCAATCAAACGGCCTATTGCGGTTAAAACTAAACCTAAGGAAAAGATACTGCCTTTATGGGTATTAACCCCTTTAGTCGCACGGAACATCGATTTTTCGCAATCTATGCCGATAGGGCGAATGAAGGGTAATAGTTGTTCGATAGGACAATCTCTATATTGAGCACCTGCCTGCAAGAACCGAGGAAAATGTATTGCGATGGCATTGGCACTTAAATGAAAGTCAGTAAGGGCCATATCTTTATGGGCACCAGTATTGTGTCTGTCGACTAACCCAGGCTTAGGAGTCAAATTCACTTCGGCTAACATCGCATGCCATGCTAATTGGCTGTAATAGCTAGCTAATTTCTCATTTATATGGCTGAGCTGTTTAGTAGGTTGCATTCGCTAGCGCCTCAATACGATTAAGTATCTCAACCAATGAATGTGTTCGCTGACGAGCACAAATTTTCGCTTCATTTTCACAAATTAAGCATTGCCTTGGTGGTAAATTTAACTGGGAGCGCGAATATTGCTGCCCATTCGCATCAAATACATCAAAATCCCATAATCGACCAGCAGGAGACGACTCTTCTAGGTAAATTAACGCTTTTTTAATCTCGATAGCATCGCCGTCAACAGCGACCAAACACTCTGGTCCAGTTTTTAACGCCCACGATTGTTGTGATAAAAACACCCACTGCCCGCATGAAGCAATTTGTTTAAGCGCATTTAGGCCCTGATTAAACACATGTCTAACAAGAGAGTTGTCTTTGACAGCTCCAGGAAAAACGACAGTAAATGAAATCAAGGTTACCTGATGGAGACCAATCCATGCTTGTTGACGAGCCAGACGGGCATCTCGGCTATCCAACAGTTCAGGTAAAGAAATTTCAAATTGCTCTTGAGTATCAGGCAGTGGGCAAAACATAGTTTACTCCTTCACTTGATGAACAACATCAATGACTGAGCCATCACGATAACGCACAACAGCAACGACTTTATCTGTAAATTCAATTGGGTTAGGCGTTCCAGTGAGTAATTGTGCTCGTTCTCTTAACCAGCTCATTGAAACGGTTTTGATACCTTGGTTTTCAAGTTGCTGTTTTAATTCAGGACGAGCAGGGTTAACGGTGATCCCATGGTCAGTGACCAAAATATCTACACTTGACCCCGGCGTTACACAAGTGAGCACCTCGTCCACTAAAGTTGGAATGCGTCCACGCACCAGAGGAGCAACAATGATAGACAGTTTAGAGGCAACGGCAGTATCGCTATGGCCACCAGAAGCACCACGAATAACCCCATCAGAACCCGTTAACACATTGACATTAAAGCGTGTATCGATTTCTAGCGCACTCAGCACAACCACATCAAGCATATCAACAGAGGCACCTTTTGAGTCAAAACAAGCGTATTGATTTGCACTGATTTCAATGTGATTTGGGTTGCGAGCGAGCGACTCAGCCGCTGCTTTATCGAAGCTTTGAACGTCTAATAATTTGCGAATTAAGCCTTTTTCATGCAAGTCGACAATGGTTGATGTAATGCCACCTAAAGCAAATCCCGCAGTAATATTATGGCGTCTCATTTTATCTTCAAGGAAACGAGTCACGGCAAGAGAAGCACCACCCGTGCCGGTTTGTAGTGAAAAACCCTCTTTGAAGTAGCCCGACTTTTCGATCACATCAGCGGCAGTACGTGCGATCAGAAGTTCACGAGGGTTTGATGTCATGCGAGTCGCATCTGCCCCGATTTTATCTGCATCACCCACGCGTTTAACTTTGACGATATAATCGACTTCATCTTGTTTAATACTGGAAGGGTTATGAGGGTAATCTAATACTTCTTCAGTCAGCATCACCACTTTTTTTGCGGTTTCAGCATCAATTTTGGCGTAACCTAACGAACCACAGCAGGCTGTTCCTGTATATCCGTTTGCATTACCGTATTCATCACATGATGGGACGCCAATAAAGGCCACATCAATAACGAGTTCACCATTATGAATTAGATTGGCTCTTCCTCCATGTGAATGGATTTGTACAGGTTCTTCTAATTCACCCCGTGAAACAGCTTCAGCGAGTGGACCCCGGATACCTGAAGTATAAATTTTACGAATAACGCCATGACGAATATGATCAACAAGAGGTGAGTGGCAAGCACTTAATGAACTGGATGCAAGTGTTAAGTTGCGAAAGCCCATTTCTGCAATAACTTGCATCACCATGTTGACGGTAAGATCGCCGCCACGGAAGGCGTGATGGAAAGAAATTGTCATGCCGTCTTTAAGGCCAGAACGACGAATAGCGACTTGTAAATCATCACACAATTTGCGGTTTCTCGGTTTTTGCACTTGCTGCTGCACTTTACCGATATCTTTGAATTCACGTAGTACATCATCAGTACTTGGTTGTAAATAGGCTGATACGCGAGCCTGGCGCTGAGTATTATTTGTCATTTTTATTGCCTCACTCTTCCCTAATTCCTGATAATGCTGCTCGTGATAACACGAGACGAGCTCTGTCAATAACTGGGCCATCGACCATTTTTCCGTTCAATGAAACTACGCCTTTACCTTCAAGGGCTGCGGCATCAGCAGCTTCTACAACACGCTGCGCATGGTCGACTTCTTTTTGAGTTGGTGCATATAAATTATGAAGTAACTCAATCTGTCTTGGGTTAATTAATGATTTGCCATCAAAGCCGAGTTGTTTAATGTGAGCGGCTTCGCGTAGGAAACCTTCTTCATTATTCGCATCAGAATAAACAGTATCAAATGCTTGAATACCGGCTGAACGAGCGGCTTGTAAAATGGCGCACCGAGCATAGAGGAGTTCTACGCCGTCTGGAGACCGCTCGGTGCGCAAATTGCGGACATAGTCCTCGGCACCTAATGCGATGCCTATAAGTCTTGGTGATGAATGAGCAATATTCACTGCTTGAGTGATACCCATTGGTGATTCGATAGCCGCTAACAACCCTGTACTACCTTCTTCACGGCCACAACTTCTTTCTATACGTAAGATTTCACTTTCAATATCAATTACATCTTGCGCAGTATCTGTTTTAGGAAGACGGACGACTTTCGCACCACCACGAACAACGGCTTCAAGGTCAGCAACACCAAAGGCGGAATCTAATGCATTGACCCGTACAATGGTTTCAATATCTTGATAAAGTGGATGTTGCAATGCATGGTAAACCAAGCGACGAGCCGTGTCTTTTTCGCGTAAAGTGACCGAGTCCTCAAGGTCAAACATTAAAGCATCGGCTTTATAAATAAAGGAATTACTCAACATCGCTGCATTGGAACCGGGAACAAACAGCATACTTCTGCGTGTACGTGATTTTTGTTCTGGAGTCATTATTTATCCTCCCAAGGCAGATAGTCGATATCACAGGCGCGAGCCAATAAGGCTTCTAAACGCGCTTTAAGTACGCATTCCAGTGCACCTTTATCATCTACAATGATTTGTGCCCCTTGAATATCATGCAGCTGAATCATTTCTTGTACGATTTTTGCGATAGCATCTCCAAACTGTTTTTCAACGCTACTGGTAATTTGTATTGAGACCTCTTGAGTGTCTTCTAGCGGCTCTATGCGAACCATGACATCACTTGATTCAAGTGTGCCAGCTACTGCTGCGTGTTTTATCTTCATATTTCACCTATGACTAATTCAGAACTTTCGGTGTGGCTTTGAGCTGATGCGATTTGGTTAGCAACCATTTCTTGCAAATATTGATAGGTTGCCTCAGGCACAATCGGCTTAATTGCCACAAGATCTTTTTTAGCGAGCAATCGTCTAACTTGTGAGGCAGAAACTGCCGTTCCATTGATGATTGTTCGCGGAAATTCAACGAGTTCTATAGGTGGAAAATTCATAGCATCGGTTTTTAACCAAAAGCGCATGTCTTGGTTATATTGGTTGGTGACTTGGCAAAAAGGTTCCGAACCTACGAATCGATGGGTTATCCCCAGAGCAGGGGCGATATATTGGCGAAATATCTTAATGTCTATTTCGGTGTAACAGTTATTGGCAACCGTTTTGTCTTTAATAAAGTAGCAAGGAAACGTCGCTCGAGAAATAATGTATTCGGAGCCTTTATGAATAGTGAGGTTTTCTATTCCTTTTGTCCCTGCTTCGATTAAATTTAATCTCACTTTATAAGGAAAACGCGATGTATCTTCTTTGACAACAAATAGGTGTAGCCAGTCACAGGCCTTCGCTGCTTGCTCGATTAAATAGCGATGGCCAAGGGTGAAGGGATTGGCATTCATGACGATTGCACCAATCTTTTTGCCTTCTTTACGTTGTGCTTTTAAACTTTCGATATAACGCTTTAGATAACAACAACTGTTCTCCATCAACACCATAATATCAGGAACGGTGGCAATGGTATGAAAACCACATTGTTGAAATAAGCTTTCATTTTGGAATTTGGTATAAATAAATAAATGCGTTGTATTATTTTCGTAAGCAAGATTAACCAGTTCTGTTGCTAATTTTAATGCAAGCCCTTCACCTCGAGCATCATCACTGATAGCAACGCATTTAATAACATTTTTTGCTAAACCACCACACGCAATTAATTTTTCATTGCGAGAAATCGTAATAAAAACGTCAATGCTTGAATCAAGCTCTAAGTCGTTTTCCTTTAAAAACTGAGTTATTTCAGCAAGTTTCCTGTTCTCATGACGTTTTACTTGGTTAAACGTTATGTTTTCGAACATAATAGTATCCTGCATCTCATTTAGAGATGTTTTTAAAATGTTGCTAATGTTAAAGTTAATTAAATAAATTCTCTTTCGTTATTCTTATAATAATAAATAGATTTTTTTATTTAATTACCCTCTTTGATATTTATATTAAAGGTACTGTATTTAATATATTTGACCTATTTCATGTTTCTCAAATGAGATTGTATTTGTTTAATGGTTTTAAAGTTTTTAATTATTTGATAAGTTTTTTATTGCTTGGTTTTAATGTGTTTAATTATTAATATGTGTATTATAACTTTGGCTTGAATCCGATTTATCGGTTATCCTACCATTTCTGAGTTAACAAAATTTTTACTTTTCAGCCAGTAACGAGATATAACATGAAAAAAGAATATGCACTCTCTTCATTGAAAAAAGTAAATTCAGTTTCATTTTCAGTACGAGTATTTTTTCTGTTATTGATAGTTTCTGTTTTTTTAACTCTCGGGTTGGGTAAGTACTTTACAGATACAGCTGAAAATCGATTAATTGCGAACATTCAATCATTGGCGATGAGCCAAGCAAAGTTAATTGCTTCTATTGATGGTGTTGTGCAATCAGTAAAGAATAGAGATATTCCTAGGCTGAAAGTTATTGCCGATAAACTAAACCAAGATTCTAACTACGATTATGTGGTTATTGGTGATGAAAAATCAATTCGCCTATATCACCCAAATAGCCAAAAAATTGGTTTTCAAATGCAATGGAACAAGCCTGGAGCTTTAGAGAAAGGGGAAAGCTATTTCATTAATGGTGAAGGATCAATGGGAAATGCGGTTAGAGCAAAGACACCTATTTTTGATGAACAAGGCAAAGTGATTGGTGTTGTGTCCATTGGCTATCTATCCAACAAAATAGATACATCACTCAGTGAGTTGTTTGTACAGACTGGCGCTACTTTTTTGGGAATACTGGTTATATTGCTCTTCTTATCGTGGGCATTTTCACGTTTAATTCAAAAGCAAATGTTGGGTATGGAGCCTGAAGAAATAACCCAATTAGTTTTAGTGCAAAAAGGGATATTTGACGCTGTTTTTGAAGGTATTATTGCAGTAAATACTCAAGGGCAAATAATTAATATTAATTCTAACGCTCGGAAAATGTTATCTCTAAGTAAGCCATTGGGCCAGTTAACGGGAAGCTTTGTGTCGGAGCATATTTCGCCAACTGATTTTTTTATGACCGATATTGAAACGACCAAGCATGACGTAATCTGTGAGTTTAATGGCCTAAATGTGATTGCAAGCCGTGTGGCGATTCGTGATGAAGAACATCTTGTGGGAGCGGTTATTAGCTTCCGTAGCCAAAATGATATTGAATCGCTAAACTCACAGTTGACTCAAGTTCGTCAATATATAGAGAGTTTACGGACTTTACGACACGAACACCTTAATTGGATGTCAACACTTAGTGGGTTATTGCAAATGAAAGAATATGACCAAGCATTGGCACTGATTAAAGGCGAATCAGAATCTCAGCAGCAATTAATTGATACACTTCGTGGGCAGTTTTTTGATAAGCAAGTTGCGGGTTTATTATTTGGTAAGTACCACCGAGCCAAAGAATTAGGGTTAAAATTAAAATTTACTGAGGGTAGTCAGTTACATGAACTGCCTGATTCCTTAAATGGTACTGAATTTTGTGCCATATTGGGTAATCTACTCGATAATGCGTTTGAAGCAAGCTTGAAAAATAATCAGGGTAATAAACAAGTGGAATTATACCTTTCTGACGAAGGAAAGGAGATTGTTATTGAAGTTGCGGATCAGGGGTGTGGTTTCCCGTCAGAAATTCAAAGTAAATGGTTCGAGCGCGGTGTGACAACCAAAACAGATGTAACTGATGACCATGGTATCGGGCTCTATCTTGTTGCGTCTTATGTTAAACGCTGTAATGGTGCGGTTCTTATTGAAGAAAATCAACCGCATGGTACAGTATTTTCAATATTTATTCCGAAAGTGAAGATATAAAATGATTAAGATAAAAATCCTCATTGTGGAAGATGAGTTGCTGCTTGCCGAAATGCACAGTGAATATATAAAAGCCTATCCTGCATGTGACAAAGTTTGGCTTGCAGGTAATCTTGCCGAAGCAAGAAAAATGGTTGAATACATGAAACCAGACCTGATCTTGCTAGATAATTATCTACCTGATGGAAAAGGCATTGATTTGGTTCACGAATTAATACAAGAAAGAAATAATGCAGACATCGTATTTACTACAGCTGCAAGTGATATGGATACCGTCTCTGAAGCGATCCGTTTAGGCGTTTTTGATTATTTGGTGAAGCCGATTGCTTACGAGCGCTTAGGACAAACATTAGATAGATATATTCAACGTAAATCTGTTGTACAGGAAAATAGCAAAACGAATCAAAGTAAAATTGATGATATGTTTAATACTTATGCACGTGGGGAATCTAAGGAAGAACTTCCAACAGGTATTGATATTATTACACTTGAAAAAATACTCGCGTTGTTTACTGAACCTGATGTGCAATATACGGCGGAAAGTATTGCTGAAACAATCAAACTTAGTCGCACTACAGCAAGACGTTATTTGGAATATTGTTTAGCGAAAGATAAAATTGAAGCCGAAATTGAGTATGGTAAAGTTGGCCGACCGCAACGGATTTACCGTGCCAAGTTGTGAGCGATTGAATTAATAGTATATGTCGACAGACACCCTGCATTGGTTATAAACAATGCAGATTTTCTTTATCTTACTTATATCAGTGCTACAACAGTAAGTTGGAAAAATAGCGTTTATTGTTGCTGATTTTCTAAAATTAACACTTTCTTTTCAGCTCTCTCATGGCCTTTGGCCGCTGCGAGCTGGTACCAACGTAGGGCTTTTTTATTGTCAGGTTCAACACCCATGCCATATTGATAGCAAGCCCCGGCGGCATATTGTGCATCGACACTGTTTTGCTGTGCGGCTTTTATAAACCAATGACAGGCTTTCGCTTGGTCAGCCTTGATACCATCGCCGCGCGCATAGATAAGCGCGACATTAAATTGAGCCGACACTTCACCTTGTTCAGCCGCTTGGGTTAGCCACTTTATGGCGGATTGGATATCTTTTTTAGTGCCCTGTCCAGTTAAGTACAACATACCTAAGCTATTCTGGGCGGGAGAAAATCCTAATTCTGCGGCGCGGGTAAAATATTGAAAGGCGAGAGGGTAGTTTATTTTATCATACATGCCTACTGCAGCTTGATAGCCTAATAGATAGAGTGCTTGAGGGTGGTTTTTCTCAGCGAGAGTAAGGTATATTGTTTGTGCCTTTTGCGGGTCTTTTGTGACGGCTTTTCCCTCTTCATACCAATAGGCTAGAGTGAGCATCGCAGGTTGGAAATGTTGTTCAGCCGCTTTTTTTAGCCATTGCTCAGCTTCTTCTGGGTTTTTCTCTAATAAATTATCAAGGCCGTGTAGGGTGTATTCGGCCATATTCATCTGGCCAATAGGGTCGCCATTTTCGGCAGCGGTTTTCATCCAATACAACATTTGTTTTTCATCGAGCGTAACGCCAGTTCCTTGCTGGTACATCAAACCAAGGTTAATTTGAGCTTTTGTAAACCCTTGATCAGCAGAGAGAAGGTACCAGTGTAACGCTTGGTCAAATTGATGATGCGACTGATAAAACATGCCTAAGTTAAATTGAGCTTCAGCTTGCCCTTGTTCTGCAAGTGTGATTAACGCTTTTTCATTGATGAGTGGCGTGGCCTCTTCTGCGAAAGCCTGGGGGAGAAATACGTTAATAAAGATAAAAAATAATAAAAATATTTTTTTCACATGACATCCTTTCGACTGAGCGCTCAATGGCTAAGTTATCTTGTTAGGTAAGTTCCTGCAACGATAGATAGATATTTTATATTAATTCTACTAAATCAAATGGTTAATTATTGCTATTAGCACATTGGGCAAAAAGACATAAAAAATTTTTAAAAAAGAGGAACTTTTCCCGTTATAACCACTCTTATTAATATCTATATACTGTTTGCTTGCGTAAACATTCATATATTTACCCTCATCATTCATTTCTTTACACGAAGTAATGTAATAATGCACCTACGTAGTGATAGTTTGAATTTAGCAAAAGATCCTTGAGTAGAATGCATTATGCCCAGTTTGTTACTGGGCTTTTTTTTATCCAAAATTCCCGTTTGAATGCTTCTTCAGCGACATCATCTAACGTCTTTCCTACCAATAAAAGTAAAAAATAGAATTACCTTGAAATGGATATTTTTAGCTTTCCATAACCTATACAGCAATAAATCATAGTGTGATAAATAGCGGCATTATAATTTCAATACAGTACAATATTCTTAACATTTAACGAACAAATGATTAATTAGTAATCGATGATAATTTGGTGGTTTTGTAAAAAATTGAAGTAAATCACGATTAAATTTAATTGATGTAGTAATTAATACTAGCTAATTCTTTAATTTTGGTGCATAAATAACGTATATGGCTTAATTGATTATTGGGTTCTTTGCGGGTTATCTGCCAGTTAATGTTGAATAAATAATCAAATATGCTTTAACTCATTGAATTTATGTTTGAGATCCATAAACAAGTCTACACACAGTTTTGTTTGTTTTGAGGTCAGGGAATGATACTCCTCCTACCAAAAGTGAATCTTTTCAACTTTGAATTCTTGAGACCATAACAATGCGAGAGCGCATAGAGCGTTCCGTGGTTTTTTTGCATATGTACAGGTTGTACTAGAGGTAACTTGTGTCCACAACAAATAACAAAGAGGAAGTTAGTCTTAACGCGTTTAAGCAACCTCGCTCATTCTATCTTATTTTTTCTATCGAACTCTGGGAGCGTTTTGGTTACTACGGTCTTCAAGGGATCCTTCCAATATACCTAAGCCAAGTGCTGGGTATGTCAGAAAAAGAATCAATTACACTTTTCTCAGCGTTCGCAGCATTAGTTTATGGCTTTGTTGCCGTAGGCGGCTGGTTAGGGGATAAAGTCCTCGGAACAAAACGAGTCATTGTTCTTGGAACAATCACTCTGATTGCAGGGTACGCATTTGTTGCTTTCTCAGGGCACGATGTGTCGATGGTCTATGTTGGCTTGGCAACCATTGCGGTAGGTAATGGTTTATTTAAAGCGAATCCATCATCACTTTTATCAACCTGTTATGAAAAAGATGACCCACGGTTAGACGGCGCATTTACCATGTACTACATGGCCGTTAATATTGGTTCATTCTTCTCAATGATTGCAACGCCATGGTTAGCAAAACATTATGGTTGGGATGTTGCGTTCTCTCTTAGTGTTGTGGGCCTGATTATCACATTGATTAACTTCTATATGTGTAAGAAATGGGTTTCTCAGCATGGTTCAAAGCCTGACTTTGCTCCTGTTGTTATTTCAAGGTTAGTTGCTACCGTTGCGGGTGTTATTGCATTAATCGCGATTTCTACATGGTTATTGCATAACCTTGGTATTGCACGTGCAGCATTAGCGATTATTTCTTTGGGTATTTTAGTTATCTTTATCAAAGAAACATTAGCGCTAAAAGGTACGGCTCGTCGTCGCATGATTGTTGCATTGATTCTAATGCTTGAAGCGATAGTATTCTTCGTTCTTTATAGCCAAATGCCAACCTCACTAAACTTCTTTGCACTACATAACGTAGAACATGAAGTTCTTGGTTTTGCTATTGAACCTGCGCAATATCAAGCTCTGAACCCATTATGGATTATGATTGGAAGCCCAATTTTAGCCGCGATTTATAATAAAATGGGTGATAACTTACCAATGCCACATAAGTTTGCGATTGGTATGTTGCTATGTTCCGCTGCATTCTTAGTTTTACCTCTAGGCGCTAAGTTTGCCAATGAAGCAGGTATTGTTTCCGTTGAATGGCTGATTATTTGTTACGGTTTCCAAAGTATTGGTGAACTGATGATCTCTGGCCTTGGACTTGCGATGGTGGCTCAGTTAGTCCCGCAACGTTTAATGGGCTTTATTATGGGGGCATGGTTCCTAACCAACTCAGCAGCTGCATTTATTGCGGGGTATGTCGCCTCAATGGCAGCGGCACCTGAAGGTGAACTGACCAGTAAAATCGAATCTTTGGCCGTGTACAGTGATGTATTCTTGAAGATTGGTGTAGTGACCGGTGTGATTGCAATTTTGATGGTTTTAACCGCGCCGATGTTAAATCGTATGACACTTGAGCGTTAATTTTTATCTTAAGTTGCAGTAATCAAAAGGGCTAATAAGCCCTTTTGATATCGGTGACATACAGTATTGGTGTATTAATTAAAATAGCGATTATTAATCAGTTTTAGCGAGCGGTCACGGCCGTTAACTAAAATGGTATTCGAAATACGGCTGTACGCATCTATTGATACGCCATCCATCAAGATGGTTGGTGTGATAGCGGTGGCGGCAAAGATGACATCAGAAGTACTGACCATCTGGTCTAAAGATAAAACCTCACCAATTTCTAACCCCATTTGCTGACAACGCAAAACTTCTTGTACCGCGAGTTGTTTGTTTTCTTCGCTATCTCCTTTTGCTTTATCTCGAGAAACGAGTCTTGCTTGCATGTCACCACCTAAAGCGCGCGCGATGGCTGCACTAATAATGCCTTCAGGGGCACCGCCAGTTCCATACATCATATCAATTGGGTGCTCAGGGAGGATAGTGAGTAATGAGGCGAGTACATCGCCATCAGGGATGGTAATCACATTTGCACCGAAATTGCGGATAGTCTTAATAATATGTTGATGGCGAGGTTTATCAAGTACCGCGATTGACAGACTTGAGATTGGTTTATTCAATGCAGAGGAAAGAAATTCTAAATTTTTCTCTAGGGGATTAGCAAGGTGAACAGCCCCTTTCGCTGCGGCGCTAACAACAAGTTTTTCCATATACATATCAGGTGCTTGAAGTAGAGTTCCTGTTGGTGCTGCCGCAAGTACGGCAATAGCATTTTTTTCATTGCAAGCGACCATACGAGTTCCATCGATAGGATCTACAGCAATATCTAGTCCAACAGAACCAGATTGTTTGCCAACTTGTTCACCAATATATAGCATGGGAGCATCGTCAATTTCACCTTCACCAATGACAATTTTACCATGGAAATCAATTTCATTTAGGCGATTTCTCATCGCTTCTACCGCGGCTTTATCTGCCGCATTTTTATCTTGTTTACCCACCCAATCGAAGGCAGCGACTGCAGCGACCTCGGTAACGGAAGCGATAGCAGAGGCTAACTCATCACTAATTTTCATTTTTTGTTTGTGTCCCAGATGTATAAAAGAAAAGTATTTATACTATGATACGTTTTTTGTGATCTATCTGGCAAATAATGGGTGATTAAATCGACAGGAAATTTGATGTTAGAATCGAATGGTAGCCTAAACATCGGCTACCATTAATTTGAAAATTAAAGCATTTCGACGATAGTAATACCGGCGATAATCGAAATTAAGGCAGCTAATGTACTTAATAACACGGTTCCTGCTGAGGTTTCAGTATAGGCTTGGTTGCTAATGGCTAATGCGGGAACTGCGGTTGCGGTGGGTAATACGCCAATAATAAATGCCGCTTTCAGTAAATCATCTTGTAAACCTAAAGCGAGTCCAGTTCCTAAAATTAGGGCTGCTTGAACAAAGTTTTTAATAAAAACGTTAAATACAATTTCCTTACTAATTGTCAGTTTGATCCCAGAAAGGAGCAATCCAAGGAAGAATAGGGCGACTCCACCTGCTGTTTTTCCTAATTCATTGACTGAATTTTGTAATATCTCCGGTAATTTAACGCCCAAAATAGCCAGTATTGCCCCTAGAATAGGAAGAAAAACTAAGGGTTGGGCAATGGCTTTACCAACAGATTTTAAGATACTGTTTCCTTGTTGTGACCCGCTGATCATTAAGAGAGTAAATGGAATAATAATAACGGTATAAATGAGGTTACCTAACACCATCGCTATTAAGCCTGATGAGCCTACAGTTGCGAGCAATACAGGTGGCCCACAGTAAGCCATATCAGGAAAAGAGACCGATAAGGCTTGCATGGCTGCATCTTTTTTATTATGGCGAAAAATAAATTTACCAAAAATAAAGCCAATCACGTATGTTGCGATTAATCCTACGGCCAATGCTAATAAATAGTCAATATTGAGCAATACCGAGGGTGGGGCTTGTGCTGCAGCAAGGAATAATGCAAACGGTAATGCTATTTTAACCACAAAGTCAGCAAAGGCTTGGGAATACTCTCGTTTGATGAACCCATATTTCCCTGATAGCCAACCAACGGCTAACCCAAGAACAATAGGCCCTAAAGCAGCAAGTATAATGTGAGTGAGCATTAAAAATTCTCCCGATAATATGCGGTAAGCCTTGTTTCATAAAAAAGTCAATGAAATGACAGTTAACACTTTCCCTTGTGGTTAATCTCATTCTAATTAAAACATTTATATTTTTATCAACGTGTAATAAAGAAAACAATTAATATTATTTTAAATGGATACAGTCATTAAAGGACTAATAAATATTAGTGTAATGTATTGAAGATAAAAGTATTATATAGATAGCATAATAAAAATAATTGTACTAATAAAATTTTCATTATTAATTCGTTGTGTGTCTGAAAATGGATATCGGAAAATAGACAATCAATCCATTATCTGTTTTTTTGAATTAAACTATCATTAAATGATGATTAAGGGTTTTCTTAGTTACTAAAATACCGAATGGGAGTATTACTAAGTCATAAAAAAGAGGGAAAGGTGCCGCTTACTTTTTGTTCGTAGTATAGCTAATAGTAGAGTGTAATGAATTATTTTGTAACAGTTTATTACATTTAGTTGGCAAGGAGATCAATGCTATCTACACTAGCAGAAAGCGTGCTCTTTATTTTCCAGATTCTAAATTGTGAATTTTATTATGAGGAAACCTATTTGTGGATACTTGGATACTAGTAGGACTCGTATTCGTTTTTCTGCTAGTGCTAGCTCCGATACTTGCTATCATTGCCATCAATCGAACTGGTCGGTTGCAGTACCAAATTTCGCTGTTAAATCAGAAGGTTTCCTCATTAGAAACTCGACTTTCTAACTCTGAACCCTCACAAAGTGTATCTGTTGATGGTGTAACGGCTCCCCAACCAAGCTTCGATGATAAGCAAAGTGCCTCCTCGATGAGCCATATTGTTTATCAGAAGGCTGAAAAAGAGCCTGTTTTATCTGACCATGTTTTATCTAGTAATGTGAGCTCGGTTCCTATTACGGAACAAACTCTTCATAAAGACCCTCTCGATTGCTCCCTAACTAATGAAAACATCAATCCAAATAGGTTTGATAACTCGGCAGCATCGCAAGTAGATCCAAATCGGTTTAATCATAATAAACGTGAAGAAAATCAAAATAATCAAAACACGGCGAGTCATGATAAATCAATATTTAGCCATTTCTTTAGCTGGCTAATGAAAGGAAACCCTGTTGCGAAAATAGGTATTCTGCTGTTATTCCTAGGTGTAGCCTATTTACTGAATTACAGCGTGCAAAATGACATTGTTTCCCCGCAAATGCGTTTGATTTTTAGCGCAGTAGGGTGCTTAGGCTTACTTGGAGTAGGTTGGTGGTTACGGAATAAAAAGGCATTATTTGGGTTGATTTTACAAGGGGGGGCAATAGGTTGCTTGTATATCACTATTTTTGCTGCCTTTAAATTATATACGATGGTGCCATATGGAATGGCATTTGCCTTTATGTTGCTTATTTGTGCTGCAAGTATTGCTTTGGCATTATTGCAGCGAACAATTAGCTTAGCGGTTTTGGCATCAATAGGCGGGTATTTAGCACCTTTATTACTATCTACTGGTGGTGGAAGCCATGTTGTTTTATTTTCTTATTACTTGATGCTATCAATCGGTATTTTAGTTATTAGTGTGTGGCAGGCTTGGCGCCCTTTAAATTTAGTCGGTATGGTGATGACTTATGGCGTTGCCGTTTTATGGGGGGTAGATAATTACCAGCCAGATTATTATTTATCCTGCCAACTCTTTATTATTGCTAATTTAGTCGTATTTAATGCTTTAACTCAACTATTTTCACTACGTTTTGAACATAGCAAGCAACTTATCGTTGATAATACGCTTTTGTTTGTTCCGCCTTTTATCAGTATTGCTCTTCAATTCTTTATTTCACAAGGGGAAGGTTTGCTGCCGGCCTTTATTTCTCTGATGATAGGCTTGCTATATCTGGTTACGGGTTTACAAGTGCATAAACGCTATAAATCTGCTGGCAAGAATATGGCATTAGCAAATATTATTATTGGTGCTGGATTTATCACGTTAGCTATTCCACTGGCATTAACATTTGAGTGGACCTCGATTATTTGGTCATTAGAAGGCCTGTTAATTCTTTGGTTTGGTTTACAGCAAAGCCAGAAAAAAATGGCGACGATAGGCTCTTTATTGATAGTTATTAGCGCAATGACTTTATTAAGTGATTATCCTTATCTATATTGGAGTCGCAGTAGTACTTATATGGTTCCAGTACTATTAGTCGCATGCTTTATGGCGGGAGGGCTTTTCCATACACGTCGTAAAGAAGATGGTAACTTTACTTTATTTAGTTACGGTTTCTTAATTATTGGTTTGGTGACTTGGTTCTGCTGGCTACCTTTATTCACCGACATTTTGTCATGGAGTCGTGAATCTGAAGGCTTTATTATTTTAGTCTTGGTTGTTATTTCTGTTTGGCTTTGGCGTTTATACGCTATCCATATTAATTGGGTACCGTTATTACTATGCCAGTCTATCTTGTGGATTGCGGGGTATTATTATCTTAGCCTAGATTTCTTTAACGACCAAAACCCGATGGGGCGTGGTGAAGGTTCTCTTATATGGCCAGTTGTTTTGGGCAGTTCTGTTTTATTTGTTATTCATGCATATAAGCTTCGCGATCCCTGGATGCAAAGATGTCTCCATAGCGCTAATTTATGGTTAATTCTTGCGTTTATTGGTACTCAAGTAAATTGGTTCGTTTCTATTTTACCTTGGGGAATGCATGAAGTCGGGTATTTTATGTATATCATGGCCATAACGCTAACCATTATTGTTCTGTATTGGCTACAAAAAAATAGAATGCCACCGATGAAACGCAATGGACTGATTTATTGGTATTCGATGCTTCCTGTCGCTGTCGGACTAATTATATTGTCTGGCTATGCTAATTTAGAAGATGGCAAACTGACGTTTTGGAATTACATACCTTTAATCAATCCATTAGATGAAGCTGGGTTATTTAGCATTGCTGCTCTAGTTTTAATACGTAGAGGGTTCATACAAAAAATACGTAAAGTGACAGTCGTTAATTTCTGGGTTCTGCGTAGTTTATTCGTAGTCATAATTGCACTTTCTGCTTATTGGTTTAATGGCATTTTAATTCGTGCAACAGCAGATTTTGCCGCGCTGAGCTGGAATTATGAAACCCTCTATGATTCGCGCTTAGTACAAACTGTACTTTCTATCAGTTGGGCACTGGCTGCATTAGCCTGCATTATTATTGCCACTATCAAGAAAAATCGTATTTGGTGGTTTATGGGGGCAGGTATTTTTGCGTGTGTTATTGCCAAGTTATTCTTAATTGATATTTATGGGCAAGGTGGTATTTCTCGTGCAATTTCCTTTATTGGTGTTGCATTGTTAATTTTAATTGTTGGGTATTTTTCGCCATTACCACCAAAAGAAGCAAAAGGGAAAGTCGAACAGGAGATACAACCATGAGTTTAATAAAAAATACAAGACTAGGTAAGTTTATTACTGTCCTCTCTTTATCATTGTTTTCTAGTTATATGAATGCAGAGACAGTGGAAGAGACGACACCTTATAGTTTTTATCAAGGCTCAGAAATAAATGTGCTTGATACATCGACCCCTTTTTATTGGTTAGAGCTTCCCGTCAATGCGTATATTAATTCAGCGTACCCTAAAACGTTGCAAGATGTTCGAGTTTTTAATGGTACTGGTAATGAAATGCCTTCCGTATTATTTTCTGATACTGAAAAATCCGTCTCTAATGAAAAAGTAGTTTTTACACCACAACGTTTAGTGACCCAAGTTGACAGCGTTAATTCCGATGATGATGTGCGTAGAGAAAGGCAACATCTACTCGTCGAATCTATCCCTGGTAAAGTGAATAGAATTGAGTTGCCTAGTATGCAAGCGAAAGATAACGTTGCTTATCAGGCTTATTTATTAACGAGAAATCAAAACCAAACTAAAGATGCACCCGTTAAGAGCCTGACATTAAACTGGGCTAAAAGTGAGAAAGAGTGGCAGGCAAAGGTATCTATTTTTGCTAGCGATGATAAAGAAAATTGGTTAAATGTAGCATCGAACCAGCCAATTATGAATTTAAAATTAAATTCTGAAACTATTGCAAGTAACAATATTGAATTATTGAATGGTAATTCAAAAGCATTAAATGCGCCGTATCTTATGGCTGTAATTGTAAGTGCTCCAGATATTGTTATACCCGATTTATTAAAAGTAGATGCCAATTCTAGCATATTTAATTCAACTGACCGCCAAGAACTATTTCATTTTGAGATGACGAACGATGGCGTTTCAAAAGATCATATAATCTATCAGTTACCTAGAGCACTGCCGTTAAGTGAATTACAAATACAGTTGCAACAACCAAACCGCGTGATCCCCTTAAAAATAGAGTATTCATCTGATCGCGGTGAAAGTTGGAAATTACTCACTAATATTGTAGCCTATAATCAAACAATAAATGGTGATTTAGTCAGTAATCCAAGCACTGCACTTTATGGCGAAATGGTAGGGAAAGTAAAAATTTCTGCGCTCAAAGGCAGTTGGGAGGATCAACCGCCAAGGTTAACGGGAAAACGAGATGCTTATAACCTTATTTTTAATTTACAAGGTCCCGCGCCGTATTTACTTGTTTGGGGAAATAAACAAGCAAGTTTTGATAAATTAACCACAAGTCAGCTTGTAGGTAAACCAGATAACATTGATGAATTAATGACGAATTACCCCCAGTTATTTCTTGATAACACGATCATTGAGTTGGGAGGGGTAGATAGATTAACTTCAGTAGAAGAGGCTGATGATAATTTTAACTGGTTGACAATGACGTTATGGATACTGTTATTTATTGGTATCTTAGCATTAATCTATTTTTGCTGGTATTTACTAAAAGAAGTCAATTCTTCAGATAAAGCTAATCATGAAGAGTTATAACTAGACATTTTTATTAACCAAATAGGGAATTGTACTCTATTTGGTTCCAAATTACGTCTTTGACAATTCTGACATCTCTTTACTCAAGCATGAGCACACTTACCTTTAGTCTGTTTTTTCTGACAAGGATTTGCGCTAAAACAGTCATAACGAAATAGGAGATAATGATGGAAAGAACATTACTGGCTCGTATATTTATTATGATTGTTATTTTGACCGGCTTTTCAATAACAGCCCAAGCTGCAAGTAATACAGTATTAACAGAAATTGTAGCACATAATCAAGTGAGATATGAGTATGTATTACAAAATACAAACCAAAGTGAAGCAGACATAGAGTTTGAACGAGAAACAAAAGAACGTGATAGTTCCCAATTGCGTAGTATTATTAATGATAAACGTTTTACAGGTCGGCAGTTTAGAATATAGACAAATAAATAATAACTAAATTTTTACTATATACACTAATGTTGATTATTAAGTGAACGTTCTAAATAAAGGAAATTCTATGCATCAAGGCGAATGTTTATGTGGTTCAGTAAAAATCACAACAGCAAAAGATATTAGTCATGTCAGTGTATGCCATTGTGGAATGTGTCAAAAATGGAATGGCGGCCCAGGCTTTAGTGTTGATTGTGGTAACGATTTAATGGTAGAGGGACAAGACTCGGTGACAATCTTTGCATCATCCCAATGGGGCGAGCGTGCATTTTGTAATAATTGTGGTTCACACCTTTTTTACCATTTACTTTCACCTTCAACATACTATGCATCAGCAGCTTTATTTGAAGAGAGTAAAGATGCGCAATTGAGTATGCAAATTTACATAGATAGTAAGCCCCAATATTATAATTTTGTAGAAAAAACGTCCATGCTGACAGAGAAAGACATTATGGAAATGATGTCCCCGTCATCGGATTAAAATTTCTAATTATTACTTTAATAGTAAGCAGTAAGGGGGGGAGTAGTAGCCACCTAAACTGTATTTTTTTGATGCTATTGGTTAAATTAATTTCTTGTTTGTCATGCGAGTAATTTAAATTTGTTTTACAATTAAGAAAATGACTAGGTTTAAACGTTGTTCAGAAGGATAACAAATGAATAGTATGAAAGGAATGCGTCATGCGAGTAATATTGCGTGGGTACTACAATGGATACTAAATATTGGCTTGATCTCACTCGCTGCTGTACTTGTATTCTTTTTAGCTAAAGAAACGGTAACAATGGCTTCATTAATGTTTGGTAGCTCAAAAGGGGCAACGGCCTATGAATTATTAGAAGGCATTGTCATTTATTTTCTGTATTTTGAGTTTATTGCCTTGATTATAAAGTATTTTATGTCAGGGTATCACTTCCCATTAAGATATTTCATCTATATAGGTATTACAGCAATAATTCGTTTAATTATTGTTGACCATAGTGATCCAATGACAACGCTTTTGCATGCAGGGGCAATTTTAGTATTAGTTGTTGCACTTTATATTGCAAACACTGAAAAATTAAAGCGTGAATAACATACATTAGTATAATTTACTAGCATACAAAAAATGTGTAATTATTATTCCTTTTTTTGTATGCGTAACCTCCTAGTAAAACACTTAAGTAATATATTCTGTATCTAAATCTATAAATTAATAAAATTTAAGATATGGTATATGTGGCAATTAAAATTAACATAAAAATTTCTAATATTTTATTTTGAAACTGGTTTATCCTGTTAAAACTAATCGCAAAAGTATTTTACTTTTATATATAGGTTATTTACTGTTATAAAGTTTCTATTCTAATAACATAAGTAGCTTGTAAATATGACAACTAAAACACTCCCCAAGAAGAAAGGGTTCTTAAACCGTGTTGAGCGCATTGGTAATGTTATGCCTGATGTGACTATGCTGTTTGTTTATGCCCTGATTATATGTTGGTTTTTATCTTATCTACTTTCTTTTGTAGATTTTAGTTATTACCATCCTATTTCAAAAGATAAAATCGCTATAGTTAATATGTTTCAGTATGAGGAAATAATATTATTTATTACTGCGGCAGTTAAAAACTTCATTAATTTCCCTCCTCTTGGTATAACGATAGTGGCAACATTAGGTATTGGTATTGCTGAAAGCAGTGGTTTTATTAATACCGCATTGAAAAAAATGCTGTCGTTTATTTCACCTAGAATGCTAACGCCTACAGTGGTATTTGTGGGGATCGTTTCTCATATTGCTTCGGATTCTGCCTATGTCATTTTAATGCCAGTTGCAGCGATGATGTTTTATGCAAGTGGTCGTCACCCGTTAGCTGGAATTGCTGCTGCATTTGCAGGTTTAGCGGGGGGATTTACTGCAAGTTATACACCTTCAATTATTGACCCAATAATGCAAAGTTTTACGCAAGATGCTGCGCAAATGCTAGCACCAGGTTATAGCGTAAATGTTTTATGTAACTATTTCTTTAGTTTGGGCGGTACATTTGGCGTTATTTTCACTTGTTGGTTTATCACTGAAAAAATTGTTGAGCCATGGTTAAATAAAAACTGTCCGATCAGTGTAAACGACGTTGATACTGATTCTGAAAAAGATTTAGGTAAAATCACGGTTGCTGAAAATCGTGCATTTCGAATTGCAGGTTTAGTGCTAATTGCTTTAGGTATCGGATTATTTGCATTGTTATGGCCAGAAAATTCGCCATTACGTGGGCCTGACGGTAGCTTAACTAGCCCGAAAGCACCTATTATGCAAATCGTTGTGCCTTTACTATTTATTTTCTTTGCTTTACCAGGCATTGTTTATGGCTACATGACGAAATCTTTTACATCAACAAAAGATGTTGTTAAAGCAATGGAAAATATTACTAAATCACTTATCCCATTTATTGTTTTTGCTTTTTTTGCTGCCCAATTTTTATATTCATTTCAACATTCTAATTTAGGCACATTATTAGCGCTTTCAGGGGCTGAACTATTACGTACACTCGATATGCCATCTGGAATGACTGTTTTTGGCGTAATTATATTAACGGCTATTTTAAATATTATGATTACTTCAGCGACATCAAAATGGGCAATTATGGCACCTGTATTGGTACCGATGCTAATGGCTGTAGGAATTTCACCTGAATTAACCCAAGCGGCATTTCGTGTTAGTGACTCAGCAATGAACGTGAGCACACCGATGTTTCCGTTTTATCCGTTAATTCTAATGTATTGTCAAAAATATTATAAAAATGCAGGAATAGGAACATTGTGCTCAATGATGATCCCATTCACTGTTGGGTTATTAATTATTTTGACTTCAACATTATATTTATTCTGGGCTTTTGATATCCCAATTGGTTTCGATAGCGGTTACACGTGGCATCCTGCACAATAAGTAGAGCCTATACCCTATCTATTTATTAAATTAATAGATAGGGTAAATATAGTCAATGCAAGGAATATAAAATGAACGAATTAGGTAAACAATTAGAGCAGCGTTTTTACCGCTATCTCGCTATTGAAAGCCAAAGTGACGCAGCAAGCACGATTGTTCCAAGTACAGAGGGACAACGTGAGCTAGCAAAATTACTAGCGCAAGAGCTTGAAAGCTATGGTCTTAAGGATGTTTATATTGATGACCATGCCATCTTATATGCAATGCGACCAGGAAATAAACCTTCCGCACCCAAAATAGGTTTTGTCACTCATCTAGATACGGTCGATGTTGGTTTATCTCCCATCATTAAGCCTCAAACCTTGAAGTACGAAGGTAATGACTTATGTTTAAATGAAAAAGAAAATATTTGGTTTAAGGCAGCAGAGCATCCAGAAGCCGCACCTTATGTGGGTGATGATATTATTTTTAGTGATGGTACTAGCGTACTGGGCGCTGATAATAAAGCCGCTGTAACGGTTGTTATGGAATTAATGAATAAGCTGCAATATGCCGATTTTGATTGTGGCGATATCTACGTTGCGTTTGTACCGGATGAAGAAATTGGCCTGCGCGGCTCTAAAATTATGGATTTATCCCGCTTTAACGTTGATTTTGCTTATACGATTGATTGCTGTGCACTTGGTGAAGTTGTGTATGAAACGTTTAATGCTGCTTCTATCGAGGTTTCAATTAAAGGTATTACCGCTCATCCCATGTCAGCCAAGAATGTATTATTGAATCCTATTCGTGTTGCCCATGATTTTATTGGGTGCTTTGACCGCTTTGATACTCCAGAACATACAGAGCATCGCGAAGGCTATTTTTATGTGACAGATTTAATCGCAAACCCAGATAACGCTAAAATTAAAATGGCGATCCGTGATTTTGACCGCCATAGTTTTGCAGCACGAAAACGTTTTATAGAACAATCGATTGATTTAATAAAAGCTCGTCATCCGCGAGCAAAAATTGAATGTAATATTGTTGATGTGTATAGCAATATTAGCGATTCATTAGGGGATGACCGTACAGCGATCGATTTAATTTTTGATGCATTGAAAATCCAAGAGGTTGAACCTAAAGTAATTCCGATGCGTGGCGGTACGGATGGTTCTGCTCTGTCGGCAAGAGGCATTTTAACCCCCAATTATTTTACGGGTGCACTGAACTTCCACTCATGTTTTGAGTTTCTACCAATACGCTCTTTTGAGAAAAGTTATTTAGTCTCAGAAACTATTTGTCGTTTAGTTGGAAAAAAATAATCTATCATTTTATTTTTAATATAAAGACCACCCGATAAGGTGGTCTTTAATTATTAATAACAATGAATCATTCTTTTAAATTATAATTTAATGTTATTTTTAATGAAACAAAGTTAAATAAAAAAGTGTATATAAATTTTTTATTTATTCATTTATTATTTTTGCAATTAATTTTAAAGTCCAATAGGTGAATTAATTGATTAATATAATAATAATTGATGATAATAAAATTGCAATTCGTGGTTTTGAGGCATTTTTTTCACGTCACATACGCTATAAAGTTGTTGCTTCTTTTCCATTAGTAGAGCATGTGGTTACATGGAATCGATGCCAAAAAGCAAATATGATTTTAATCAGTAGTGATAGTTTTCGTTATGACTCACTAAAAACCATACAAACACTTCGCCGAACTCAACCGGATGTCGGGATCATTATTTACAATGTCAGAAATAATCCTTCGTTTTTTTTAAAAGCGTTAGATATCGGTATTTTCGGTTTACTTAGCATCAATGTGACAGAAGAGGACATCATTGAAGCTATCCAAATAGTGAGTGCTAAGCGGCGGATAATATCTCCAGATATTGCCCAAGATCTTGCTCTTCAGCGGTTAACTTGTAGTAATCAACAAGATTTATATGATTTATTATCGGGACGTGAGTTAGAAATTATGTTGATGATCACTCAGGGAATTCCTATCAAACAGGTGGCAGAGTCACTTTCCTTAAGCCCTAAAACAGTCAATACCTATCGATATCGAATGTTTAGTAAACTTAATATCTGTAGTGATGTAGAATTAACTCATATAGCCATCAGTTATGGTTTAATTACAGCAAAACAGGGTTTATTCGCGTGTCAGAACAGTTCGAACCAAAAGCTTTCTTAAAAACAGTGACTAATCAACCTGGTGTATACCGCATGTATGACGCTGGGGAAACGGTTATTTATGTAGGAAAAGCAAAGGATCTCAAAAAGCGCTTATCAAGTTATTTTCGTGAAAATGTGGGGAGCCGCAAAACAGAGCAGTTGGTTAAGCAAATCGCCTCTATTGATGTGACGGTGACTCATACTGAAACAGAAGCGCTATTACTTGAACACAACTATATTAAGTTGTACCAACCACGTTATAACGTATTGTTACGCGACGATAAATCGTATCCTTATCTATTTTTAAGCAGTGAAGCACACCCTAGAATTTCGATGCATCGAGGGGCTAAACATGCGAAAGGTGAGTACTTTGGCCCCTTCCCAAGCTCTTATGCGGTGAGGGAAACATTAGCATTAATGCAGAAGTTATTTCCGATACGTCAATGTGAAGATAGCATGTATCGAAATCGCTCAAGGCCTTGTTTACAATATCAAATTGGCCGTTGCTTAGGCCCCTGTGTTAACGGTTTAGTTTCTGATGAAGACTATAATCAACAAGTTGAATATGTTCGTTTATTTTTAACTGGAAAAGACAAACAAGTTTTAGCTGGTTTAGTTGAACGTATGGAAAAGGCGAGTTTAGAGCTACGTTTTGAAGATGCAGCCCGCTTTAGAGATCAAATTCAAGCAGTCAGGGCAGTTACCGAGGAGCAATATGTATCGGGTGACAGCGATGATCTGGACGTTATTGGTGTTTCTTTTGAATCGGGCCTTGCTTGTGTGCATGTACTTTTCATTCGCCAAGGAAAAGTACTTGGAAGTCGCAGTTATTTCCCCAAAATTCCAACAGATACACAGCTTGAGGAAGTGGTTCAAACCTTTTTAGGTCAGTTTTATTTGCAAGGAAGTGAAAATAGAACGTTACCTGGCGAAATATTATTAGATTTTGCATTAACAGAAAAAGAATTATTAGCTGAGTCTCTTTCTGAGGTCGCTGGGCGTAAAATTAATATTCAAAGTCAGCCTCGTGGTGTGAGAGCTCGTTACTTAAAATTAGCGAGAACAAATGCATCAATTGCACTTTCAACTAAATTAGCACAACACTCGACAGTACAACAGCGCATGGAAGCACTTGCTAAAGTGGTTCATTTAGAAAATATCAACCGTATGGAGTGTTTTGATATTTCACATACGATGGGGGAGCAAACCGTCGCTTCTTGTGTTGTATTTGATAAATCGGGTCCAGTTAAATCTGAATATCGTCGTTATAACATTACTGGTATCACTCCTGGTGATGATTACGCGGCTATGCACCAAGTTTTAACGCGTCGATATGGTAAACATATTGATGAAAGCAAAGTTCCTGACATTATCTTTATCGATGGAGGAAAAGGCCAATTAGGGCAGGCAACGGATGTATTTAATTCACTTGACGTTGATTGGGATAAAAAACACCCATTGTTAATTGGT
This sequence comes from Providencia sp. PROV032, assembly GCF_028484875.1. NCBI lineage: Bacteria > Pseudomonadati > Pseudomonadota > Gammaproteobacteria > Enterobacterales > Morganellaceae > Providencia > Providencia sp. PROV032. The sequence goes on along the minus strand of NZ_JAMPSX010000002.1, from coordinate 59,344 downwards.
GTTGCTAAAGGTAGTGACCGGAAAGCGGGGCTTGAAACGTTATTTTTAAAGCCTGAAGGAGAAGGTTTTTCATTGCCACCTGATTCGCCAGCTTTGCATGTAATACAGCACATCCGAGATGAGTCGCATAATCATGCGATTACGGGACATCGACAACGACGAGCAAAAGTCAAAAATACGAGTGCATTAGAGTCAATTGAGGGGGTTGGCCCGAAACGTCGGCAGATGTTGCTAAAATATATGGGCGGATTACAACCTTTACGTAATGCAAGTATAGAAGAAATCGCAAAGGTGCCCTCGATCTCATACGCCCTTGCAGAAAAGATTTATAATGCATTGAAACAGTGAGTGTCTTAGGGCAACATATTCATAATATCCAACTTGGTCAAAAAGTTAGTGAGCGTGATGAAATTAAACATACCAACGTGGTTGACATTATTTCGCGTCATCCTAATACCGTTTTTTGTATTAGCCTTTTATCTCCCTACCGCTTGGGGGCCGTTTGCATGTGCGCTTATTTTTGTTATTGCAGCGGTAACTGATTGGTTTGATGGGTTTTTAGCAAGGTTGTGGAAGCAAACTACAAAGTTTGGTGCTTTTTTAGATCCTGTTGCTGATAAAGTTATGGTCGCAACAGCGCTAGTGTTAGTCACAGAAAGTTATGATGTTTGGTATGTAACGTTACCTGCAGCAACTATGATTGCACGTGAAATCATTATTTCGTCTTTACGTGAATGGATGGCAGAGATAGGTAAACGCAGCAGTGTGGCAGTTTCTTGGATTGGTAAATTTAAAACAACGGCTCAAATGATGTCATTAGTCGGTTTATTGTGGCGTCCAACACCATTAATTGAAAACCTTTCAATTGCACTAATGTATGTTGCGGCTATCTTAACATTTTGGTCAATGTTCCAATATTTAAAGGCAGCATGGGGCGATTTGAGCGAAGCGTGATCGAAATGATTGAAAAAACAGCGAACGATCCAATTATTTCAATATTTGTATTGACTCGATAGGTGAAATCAGTAGAATGCAACGCATCGAACGGCAACATGGTTTACGAAAATAAATAAGTAAATCAGCCAGTTTGAAAGCATAAGCTGAAAAGTGAAGCTTAATGCGGGAATAGCTCAGTTGGTAGAGCACGACCTTGCCAAGGTCGGGGTCGCGAGTTCGAGTCTCGTTTCCCGCTCCAAATTTCGAAAGAAATTCGGACAAGGCGCGTTAGCAAAGCGGTTATGCACCGGATTGCAAATCCGTGTAGCTCGGTTCGACTCCGGGACGCGCCTCCAAATTTAGCCCAGGTGGTGAAATCGGTAGACACAAGGGATTTAAAATCCCTCGGCCTTTAGGCTGTGCGGGTTCAAGTCCCGCCCTGGGCACCAATTTAAAGTAATTAAACGCTATTAAGTGTTTAAGTTTGCTAATCACAGTGTATTTTATAGAATGCATGGGTTAGCTGGGTAAGTTAATAATTTGCCCAAATTTTAGAGAAAGACAATTTAGCCCAGGTGGTGAAATCGGTAGACACAAGGGATTTAAAATCCCTCGGCCTTTAGGCTGTGCGGGTTCAAGTCCCGCCCTGGGCACCACTTAAATTTCCAATCAGCTATGATTTGAAATTAGCAATTAACCACCTAAAGGTGGTTTTTTTGTACCTAATTTCCTTAAAGTGTTTTGTATCCGCTCAATTAATATCAATTCCTAGTAGTATTTCTTATTTTTATTCAATGGCTTATTAAAAAACAAAACGTTTTTTATTGTGTCAATTAACGCGTAATTCGTGTAAAAAACCGTAAGTCAGACCGTTCCGTTAGTGTTTTATGTCACTATTCTGGTTCTTGAAGAGGAACGGGCTATGTCTAACATGAAAACTGAAGTTGTAGTTGTACGATTAACTAAACATGAACGAGCATTATTAGATACAGTAAAAACAAAACCTTTATTGGCTGACTGGTTGAAGGAAATTGCTATGGCAGAGGTTAAGCAACAGGAAAATAAAAAGAGTAGTTAATTATGCAGAAATCAATCGAGTCATTTAATGTGATGATAGAAAAGTTAATTTTTTGATTAATTATTCGTTTTTGATAGTATCAAATTAGATGACTTAATTGGAATTTGAGAAGTGATGATAAAAGGACTTTTGTTTACGTTAATACTCGTATTTGTGTCTGGTTGTACAACGAAAAAACTGGATGCCCCTTATGGTTTTAGGTGGGGGCAAACCCCCGAACAGATACGTAAATTGCATTTAAAAGAATTACAATGTACTGAATTCCAAGAGGGAGGTGCATTATGTTCATCAACGGACTCCCCTCAAATAGCAAATAAGCTGTTTTTATTGATGTTTTCCCGGGAAAAAAATACGTTAATGCTAGTTTCTTCCCAAGGAAAAGTGAGTCGAGACCAATCAGTCATTTTGGCTGAGTATGATGCAATTAACCAGAAAATGTTTGAAGTTTATGGTTTACCAAAGCAAACAATCGAACGCTATAAACGGGATGTTTATTTCTTAGATAAGATATCGGATGACGAAACAACGCCATTTAAGCGAGTCTATGAAAAAGATGGCATGCAGATTATGGTCGGTATTGTTAGTAATGCCCATTTTCGCAAAATTCACGATAGAAAAGACATTGTTTACTCAGTGATGGTTATCCATAATTTAATACCAACTAAGCCACAATAAGCAGCTATTAAGCTGTTTTACACTCGTTAATGCTATTTGTTCTTTCATTTGGCAATGCGTTTTCATCTATTGTTTTGTCTCTAGATGCGCTCTTGGCTTTGTTAGGCAATCAGCCCAGAGGAAAAATAATTAACTTGAATCGATAATTAGATTTATGACGACGTGTTATTGAAGCTATTAATGATTTTAAATGAGCAATTAATGGAAAAATCATCAATAAACTGGTCTGTTCTCCTTATTTATTGTCACACTGTCTTAAGTAAATGGATAATATCAGGTATATTAGAGCCTGATTGTTAGCTACCAAGAAAAAAATACTATGATTATCAAACCTAAAATTCGTGGTTTTATCTGCACTACAGCTCACCCAGCAGGCTGTGAAGCCAATGTGCGTGAGCAAATTGCCTACGTGAAATCACGTGGCGAACTGAAAAATGGCCCTAAGAAAGTTTTAGTTATTGGTGCATCCACCGGTTACGGTCTTGCCTCTCGTATCAATGCTGCATTTGGCAGTGGTGCGGCTACCATCGGTGTATTTTTTGAAAAGCCAGGCAGTGAAGGTAAAACAGGCTCTGCGGGTTGGTACAATTCTGCAGGTTTTGACAAGGCAGCAAAAGAAGAAGGCCTGTATGCAAAAAGCATTAATGGTGATGCTTTTTCTGATGAATGTCGTCAAACCGTTATTGATTTAATTAAACAAGATTTAGGCCAAATTGATTTAGTTGTTTATTCACTGGCCTCTCCAGTGCGTAAAATGCCTGAAACGGGCGAAATTGTACGCTCGGCCTTGAAACCTATTGGCGAGCCGTATAAATCTGTTGCGTTGGATACCAATAAAGATGTGCTGATTGAAGCTGTTGTTGAACCCGCAAACGAACAAGAAATTGCAGATACAGTAAAAGTCATGGGCGGCCAAGACTGGGAGCTGTGGATGAACGCATTAGATGAAGCCGGTGTTTTAGCCGATAATGCACAATCTGTAGCTTATTCTTATATTGGTACGGACTTAACATGGCCAATTTATTGGCATGGTACATTAGGTAAAGCGAAAGAAGATTTGGACCGTGCGGCTTATGCAATCAACCAAAAATTGCAAGCTAAGGGTGGAGCCGCTTATGTTGCGGTATTAAAATCCGTCGTAACTCAAGCCTCTTCTGCAATTCCGGTGATGCCTTTATATATCTCTATTGTATTTAAAATTATGAAAGAGAAAGGGATCCATGAAGGTTGTATTGAACAAATTCAGCGCTTATTTGCCACTAAATTATTCAATGGCTCAGTACCAGATACTGATGAAAAACATCGTCTACGCTTAGATGATTGGGAATTGCGTGATGACGTACAAAATACATGTCGTGAAATTTGGCAGCAGCTGAATGATAATAACATCAATGAGCTAACGGATTACCAAGGTTATAAAGCTGAGTTTCTCCGTTTGTTTGGCTTCGGCTTAAATGGTGTCGATTATGATGCAGATCTCAGCGGTGAAGTAAATTTTGAAGTGAAAGAGCTGATTTAGTCATATTAAGCACGATTTTAAATTTCTTAGAGACCCGCTATTTGCGGGTTTCTATTTTTAACTATCTTTGTAAATCACATGTTTTTGTCTTGTTAGCTGAATTATTGTAATACGATAATTTCACCATCACGGATCACGGCTTTAGAAATAACAGTTCCATTTTCATCAAATTCGGTGACTGTGCCAACGAGATCGCCATTTTTAAATGTACCAGTAATGTTTGGTTTATTACTCGGAGTGTCGTGATAAATTTTAAATGGTCCCGATAGTTTACCTTGTAGCGCAGTGAATTCGGTATCGATACGGCCACTTTCATGGTAGTTACGGATAGTTCCATTTACATTACAATTTTTAAGTTGAATTTGGGATTCAGGCTTGCCATTTTCATAGTAGGTCTTAATGTATTTATCAAAGCATCCTTTAGATACCCATGTTTTAAATTTTGGCTGACCATTATCGAACTCAGTCTCAAATGCTCCTTCAGAAAGGCCTTTCGGAGCCTCTATGGTCGGAAACTCTATCTTTTTTAATTCACTTAACTCCCCAAATTTCGAATCTGAGTTTGAATTGGAATTTGTTAAGCTTCCAAGTTGACATCCAGAAACAAATAAAACTAAAGAAAGTAATGCAATAGATTTAATTGGTTTTAGCTTGAACATGTAGCACCTATTATTGCTGTAAAAAAATAATGGATTCAATTGCATATAAAACTATAGCCTTTTTATGACTGTATATTGTGAGAATCATCCTAAACTACTTATTTTAATAAGCTATAAACGATTTTTAGGGCGTGGTAAGTGAATAAATATTGATGTTAGTCATCTTGATAATAAGGTAGTTTAGTAAGTTAATGCGATTTGTATAATCAGGGAGTCATGAATGTTAGTTGTTGAAATGTTGAGTACCGGTGATGAAGTTTTGCACGGACAAATAATTGATACAAATGCAGCTTGGTTGGCAGACTGTTTTTTTCAACAAGGTCTCTCTTTGAGTAAGCGAACCACTGTTGGCGATAATTTAGAAAGCTTAGTCGCTACTTTTCTTGAACGTAGTTTGTCTGCAGATGTTCTGATAGTAAATGGCGGACTTGGGCCAACGAGTGATGATTTAAGTGCTTTGGCTGCGGCTAAAGCTGCGGGAGTTCCATTAGTTGAGCATTTGCAGTGGATTGAAGTTATGGAGCGTTATTTTATTGCTAGAGGGCGAGTTATGCCTGAAACAAATCGCAAACAAGCACTACTTCCCGCCAATGCTGAATTAATTGATAACCCTGTAGGGACGGCTTGTGGCTTTTCCTTAGTTTTGAATGATTGTCTGATTTTTTTTACTCCAGGGGTTCCTTCTGAGTTCAAAGTCATGGTAAATGACCAAATTTTGCCTAGGTTACGTGCACGTTTTACTTTGCCAGAGCCGCCAATTTGTTTACGCCTAACGAGTTTTGGCCGCAGCGAAAGTAGTCTTGCGAAGCAATTTGACAGCTTACCTTTACCTGAAAATTGTGTTTTAGGTTACCGTTCTTCAATGCCTATTATTGAATTAAAATTAACAGGCCCTGCGTCACAAAAAGAGTTGATGGAGAGGGATTGGCAACTCGTGAAGCAAGGAGTAGGGGATAATTTGATATTTGAAGGTACTGAAGGTTTAGCTCAAAAAATTGGAAAATCCCTAAAAGAAAAGAAATTACACGTAGTCGTTAGTGAACAATTTAGTGCAGGGTTGTTAAGTTGGACATTAAATTCTGCAGGAATAGTCATGTCTTCCAGCCAAATCCTATCACTTGATGCGGGACAAACATTAGAAACCCTTGTGCAAAGAGCTCAAAAAATAGCGGCTAATCATCCGTTATCTATTGCTTTAGTCGTTGGTGAATATCATGAGCAATATTTAAACGTTGTATTATCAACACCAGATAAGTGTTATGCGCAAAGAATTCACTATTTACCAAACAACCATTCACAGAAAGAAAAGCAAGAAGTCAGTGTAATGTTAATATTAGATATGCTGTCTCGTTGGTTAAATGGTCGAGAGGTTATTGGCTATTACGAATGGTTAGTACAAACTGAAACACTTATCCTTGAGAGTTAGTAGGTTATGAAGTTAAACGATTATGAGTATATTCCTGTTCTTGAAGAGAAACCGTTTCAATCGGAATTTAAGTTAATAATAACAGAATCTATTAATTGGCTTAGGTGCATATTAAAAGAAAAACTCCATAGCGTTTATGTGTATGGCAGTGTGGCAAAAGGCTGTGCAAAGCCACAACAATCAGATTTAGACCTGTGTATTATACTGTGTGATGGTCTTACTCAATTAGAGGCTACCAAACTTAATGAATTACAAATTCAATTAATGATTAAGCACACCGAAGTCAGCAAAATTGATTTTGATATTGGTATTATTACGGATGTGATGAGTGAGGCTAATTTATATAGTTGGGGGTATTGGATTAAGCATCACTGCCGTTGCATTTATGGGGATGATTTAGCAACATGTTTTAACCAATTTACCCCTTCACGAGCAATAGCCGAAGCCGTTAATGGTGATTTTGTTGATGTGCTTAATGCTTATATCGACCAAATCAATAATTGTAATGATGATGCTGAGTTAACGTTATTATATCGGGCGGCATCGAGAAAGCTCATTCGTTCGACAGATATTTTACGTTGGAAAAATGATAATGACTGGCCAGAAACATTATCTGAATATGCACAAAAATTCGTTCAACGTTATCCAGAACGACAAAATGAAATAAATTATTTTTTATGTCAAAGTTTACAGCCTTTTGTTGATGTGCAATTCTTGGAACATTTAGTCCAGTTTATCTGCTGGTTGGATGTTGAACATTCTAATATTATTAATAAATGAGCCAATTATGGCTCATCGGGTTGTAGTGTATCAATGATATAATTAATACTTGAAATTCCGCTCTTGCAAGCTTTGTCTTTTAAAACAGTCGGCGTTTTATCAATGGCCATTTTTACTGAAGATAACTGTTCGGTGTAGGTTTGCGCTCCAATAATCTCTGGATTATTATGTAAGTATTCAATAACTCCATCGACTTTTTGATAAAACTGGTCACATGAGTCGCCATCCATTTTTAAAGTTTTTAGCTCATTAAGAGAATTTGGAATAAGCTGTTTCGTTTGCTGCTGTATTTGCTCGACATACTTCCCTGACTTTACTTGCTCAACTATAGTCATTACCTGATTTTTCATGTTAAAAAATGAGGTAATAGCGATAATTAAAGCGACAGCTAGAATAATATTGATGCTAATACTGATCCAAAGTAAGTATTTTTTCATTACATTCCTTGAGTGAAAAATAAATCTGTAATATCAATATATAGTCTAATTACGTGATTAACACTTATATATAAGATTAACACGAAAAAAAAGGTAACCGAACAATAGGCTACCTAGATTATCATAATTGATAACGCCTATCGCACAGTCAAAACAGAAATTTTTGAATTTTGAATAACCATTGATGCTGTCGAACCTAAAAAGTATGTGGACATGCCAGGGCGCTTTGAGCCAATAACGATTAAATCTGCAGAAATTTCTTCAGCAACACGTAAAATTTCATCTCTTGGTGTTCCCATTAAAACTTGTGCGCTGTACTTATCACTTGAAAGATTAAATTCTTTAATAATCTCCGCGAGTTGCCTTGTAACATTATCTTGTTCACTATCCGCTTTTTCAGCAAAACCAAATCCCATTGTGGTATAGAAAGGGATAGTAGGGATAATTGCTAAAAAATGAATATGTGCTTTTTCATATTCTGCAAGGTATTGAATATGAGTCATAACTAAATGTGCTAAGCTTTTTTCTGTTATATCAATAGGAACTAAAATTTTATTATACATGTTTTTCTCCAGCTTTTATTTATTGAGTTCATGTAGTAATCGGGTCGTTAGTTTATAAAGAGTAGGGTTGTTAAATCAGTAGATGGCTGAGTCAATCAAAATAATGTTAACTGACACATAGGAATTACACGCCTCGGGTTTCATCATAGCGGATCAACAACATAAATACTTTGACAGCGGATTTAACTTAAGAAACTTAATGGTGATATCTATAGGCTGTTTTTCATGCGCTTTGTGCTATGCAAAACTTGAGTGCTTTGAATCATCTTCTTCCTGTTATATGATCTATACATGGTTTGTATACATATCATATTGTTGAGGTTGCTTTGGGTATCGTAAAAATTTCAGATGAACTGCATGATTATCTACGCCATGCGAGCCAGGTTATGTCCCGTTCGATTAATTCACAGGCAGAATTTTGGATTAAAATTGGTATGCAAGCTGAACTAAACCCGAATAAGACATTTACTATGTTAATCAATGAAATGTTAGAGAAAGAGTCAATTGAATTAAAAGGAAAGGTTCATGAATAATATTACAATTAAAACAGCAGAAGAAATTGAACTAATGCGTGAGTCTGGACGACTTTTAGCTAGTGTTTTTAAGATGTTGGATTCATTTATTGTACCAGGTATTTCTACAATGGAGATTAATGATAAAGTTGAAAACTATATCGTTAATGAATTACAAGCAAGGCCTGCGAGTAAAGGCCAATATGGCTACCAATATGTTTTGAATACATCGTTGAATGAAGTCGTTTGCCATGGTGTTCCAAAAACAGATGAAATTTTAAAAACAAAAGACATTATTAATGTTGATATTACGCTAGAAAAAAACGGTTTTATTGCTGATTCAAGTAAAATGTATGTGATGCCTGAAGCTTCACCACTGGCACGTAAATTGGTCAAAGATACTTATGCTGCTATGTGGGAAGGCATAAAGCAAGTTAAACCAGGCGCAACGCTAGGTGATATTGGTTCTGCTATTCAACATTATGCGGAATCTAAAGGTTATAGTGTCGTGCGCGAATATTGTGGGCATGGTATTGGCCGTGAAATGCATGAAGATCCGCAAGTTCTTCATTATGGAGTACGAGGGAAAGGGGTTGAATTAAAAGAAGGGATGACATTTACGATAGAGCCAATGATTAACCAAGGTGGGATGAAAATAAAAACAAAGAAAGATGGCTGGACGGTCGTAACGAGAGATAAAAAATTATCAGCTCAATCCGAACATACGGTATTAGTCACTAAAGATGGATACGAAGTTTTAACATTACGTGATGAAGAAAAATAGCGTTAAAAATAGACTTTATAAGCTTGTTACCATAAAGGTAACAGGCTTTTTTTAAATTAATTTTTACTATTGTCTCAATGCTATTGCTATACGGTTAAAGGCACTCATTAAACCAATAGCGATAGTTAAATCAGAAATTTGTTCATCAGAAAAATGGTGTTTTAATTCATTAAAGAGAGCATCTGATGTACCACTGGTAGCTATATTAACGACAGCTTCGGTCCAAGCTAATGCAGCGCGCTCTAATGAATTAAAATGATGACTAACCTGCCAGCCAGCGAGAGTATCAATTTTTTTGTTACTGACACCATTTGAACGTAATGAGCTTGCATGCATATCTAGACAAAATGCACAGCCATTGATTTGTGAAACTCTTAAATAAACAAGCTCTATTAGTTCTTTGCCTAACCCGCTTTTATCCAATGCATTTTTGCAATCAATAAGCCCTTTATAAGCTTCGGGTGATAAATTGTTATAGGCTAATCTAAGTTCATTCATGCGGGATCCTTTACATATTTCGTTGTCAGATGAAATGCAATGTTTGGTGCGGTTTGGTTGGAAGGTTGAGCTACTTTATTTTATAAGGAAATCAAGTTCAATAGCATTAAGTGGCATTTGTGGAAACCAATATTAGATTAGTACGATAAGAATCTATAAATTTTTGCTGAATATCGAGTGGAAGTTGGTTATCTGTAATAATATCTGTCAATTCGTCTATTTGAGCGACACGAAATAATGACCATTTACCGTATTTACTACTATCAGCAAGCATAACAGAGCGTGTAGCATTTGTTATTAGGTCACGTTTTAGACCTGCTTTTTCTTCTGTTGGTGTTGTAATTCCTTTTTCTAAACTCCAAGAGTTACAACTAATGAATGCGATATCAGGATAAATACTACGTAATAAAACACGCCCATGCTCACCAATACAAGATTGGCTACTATCGTCAATTCTTCCACCAACAATTGTGACTTCAATTTGTTTGAATTCAGAAAGAAAAAGGGCAATATGGAGGTCAGAGGTAATAACACGCAGGGGCATATGAGTGAGCTCTCGCGCTAGCTCAAGCATGGTTGTTCCTGCATCAAGTAGAACCGTGCTACCTGGTTCAATTAAACGGGTTGCCACTTTCGCAATAGCCCGTTTCTCTCTTAGATTACGCTGGTTTTTTTCGGGCGTAGTGGGCTGAACAGGAATGAAACGGTTTAGGGTTACACCGCCATGTGTGCGAGAGATAACCCCAGTTTCATCAAGTTTAATGAGATCACGCCGGATAGTGGCCGCTGACACGGATAATGCTTGTACTAGTTCTTCAACAGTGACGAGGTTATGCTGTTTAAGATACTCAAGTATTAAATCTAATCTATCCATTGTGCTCATTAGTTATACTACATTCATCGCAAGTTTAAGTGAGATGGCCATACTTTCAGGATTTGCTTTACCCGTCCAAGCAATATCAAATGCGGTTCCGTGATCGGCTGAAGTGCGCAAGAACGGAAGGCCTGCAGTGATATTAACACCATCATAAAAACCTAATAATTTCAAAGGAATATGGCCCTGGTCGTGATACATGGCAACGACCATATCATATTGCCCTTGATAGGCTTGTAAAAATACAGTATCTGGAGGACAAGGGCCATAAACATTAATACCTTCAGACCTTACCTGTTCTATAGCTGGTTGTAAATATACGATTTCTTCATCACCAAATAAACCATTTTCCCCAGCATGAGGATTAACGCCTGCGATCGCAATACGTGGTTTTTCATAGCCAACGCGTTTTAAAAAGTCTGATGCGATACGAGACACGGTTATGATACGCTCGCTATTTAATGTATCTAAAAATTTACGCAATGCAATATGTGTTGTGACATGGATGACTTTTAATTTTTCGGTATAAAGCACCATGGCGTAATCTTTGGTATTGGTTAGCTGGGCAAGTAGTTCAGTGTGACCTGGGTAGTTGTGCCCGGCAAGGTGCAATGCTTCTTTATTTAAAGGTGCAGTGGCAACCGCTTTCACTTCACCAGCGAGTGCTAGTTCAGTCGCACGTTTAATACAGCGAAATGCTAAGTCACCAGCTTGAGCTTGAACCTTCCCCGCAATAAGCGCGCTAGGGTCGGCTAGGGGTTCATCAATAATATTGATGGTATCCGCTGAAAATAGGGCTTCTTTGATATTTTGTATCACATTGATTTTTATCTGAGGAACTACCCCCGATTTAATTAATCGCTGCATTGTTGATGCACAACCGATAACAACGGCAGAGGCTCCTGCAAGTTCACCTTCTGAAAGGGATTTGACGATAATTTCTGGGCCAATACCTGCAGGATCTCCCATCGTAATAGCAACAACATTATTTTTCACAATAAATTTCCTCAATATATTTGATGGCTTCGCATAAAGTGGTTATTTGACCAAACCCTCCCGCTTTGGTTATCACGGGTAAGTCATCGATTTCACTATCAATAAGTGTGCCGCAAGGTATACACGGCAGTACTTCAGATTGAATTCGATAACCTTTTGCTCCCAAAGTATTGGCAACCGCAATCGCAATATCTCCACCTGTTAAAAAAAGTCCCCCGATGCTGGCAACAGACAGCGTATTTAAGGTCAGCAAACTAATAAAGTCGCTGATATTTTTCCCCAATTCATTACGTGTCATACCGTAGGTATTGCATAGGTCATCAATATGATGCCTATCTTGCACATCTCGGCTGGTTCGTATGATGGTGTGTTTTTGTTGGTTTAATGTTTGACTAATTTCTTTGATGAGTGCAGCCATGTAGTTATCTTGTGTAGTGGCTGCAAGTGCTTGCGTGACATCAACATCAATGACACTGGCATCACAATGTGCTTGTGCATAGTTTACCTGTTCAATTGTTGTACTGCTCATTGAGCCAGCGACAATAAATAACGGTAGCCCTTGCTTTTTATCCATGAAAATGTTCTCAGGCAATGCATTTGCAAAGCCCGCAGCTCCAACGAGTAGGCAAGGTTGATCTATTGAAAATACGGCTTCAGCAATTAGTGCTAAATCTTCATCATTTTCAGCGTCCGTGACGATGATACTGCCTTGCGTTGGCGCTTGTGCTTGTAACCATGTTGCGAATTGTCCTGAACGTATTCGGTCTAGATAAACTTCAATAACGGGCAGGGTAGTCTGCTGATGGAGAATAGTTTGGATACGTGATGAAACTATTGGTGTTTTAGGGTCAGAAGCAAATTCAGTTTCAATAAGTGCTTTTCCATGAACGAGACATTCACCATTTAACGTTACACGTCCTGCCGCAGGAATAGCTGCGGCAACAATAGCAAGTTTTAAGCCTGTTTCTGACATAATTGTCTCTATTTCTGTCCCGATATTACCGCGAAATGTTGAGTCAATTTTTTTATAAATGACAGGTTTATCCTTCTGAGATAAAAAAGGTTTCAGGCTATTTCGTAGGTTTTCTGAAGCAACTTGTGCATTTAATGCGCGACTTTCTGTATTAAGCACAACGACATCAGCAAACCAAGAATGTTTTTGTGTATTATCAAGAAGTATCTCTGTGCGCGCATGCTTTTTAGCAAATTGAACACCGGTATCATTTGCCCCTGTAAAGTCATCCGCAATAACTAATAGCTTCATAAATAACTCCTTACTCTTCAGTTTTTTGGGGTTGTCTTGCTTGTTGGCGTTTAGCAACCCAAGAGGTCAGGATAGGGGTTAGAATAGCGGTGGTGATCACGGATGCAGCAATCAAAGGAGCCGCAGAAAGCGCGATAGCCTCTAAGGATGGGTCGGCTTGTGCGATAGCGAGTGGTGTTGCTACAGCATTTCCTGCGGTACTTGAGGCAGCAGCGCCTGCGATACCTGAACCTCCTACTAGACGGTCTGCTCGAATATTAAACCAGCCGCCAACAAAGGTAGTCAGCACACCGAGCAAGATACCTGCGAGTCCACCTTGTAATAGCATTTCTAAGTTGATCCCTGCGCCTAGTGCAAAAGCGAAGAAAGGAATTAATATTGGCCCACCTTTTGTTAGAAAATCGCGCATATGTGGGTCTAGATTACCTAAGATCATGCCAACAATTAACGGAACAAGAACCGCAACTAATGCCATTAAAGGGATATTTGCCATACCAGCTGCGCCTAGCGCAATCATGGTAAAGAAAGGCCCATCATTAAGAGATAAAATTGAGATAGCACCAACGTCTCGTTTATTACCAAACTCCCCAACTAAAGCGGCATATAAGCCACCATTTGAATTGCTCATTGCTGCAATAATTGCAACACCAGTTAAACCAAAAATTCCTTCCATTCCAAAGAGATAATCGACGCCTAGACCAAGAGCAATCGCAACGACTAGTTTTGTTAAGGTAATTGTACCTCCTTGTAATAAAGCTTGTGGCGCCGCTTTAAAACTAATTCCTGCACCCATACAAAGCAAGAATGCACCAATAAGAGCAGGGGCACCATTTTTAAACAGTGATGTTGTAAAGCCTCCGATTTCGAGGGCTTGAGGAGCAAAGGTGTTGATTAGGGCACCGAGTACTAATGGCACAACCATCATGCCACCAGGTATACGTTCAATCGATTTTTTTATTTGCATGGTTTTCTCCGCCATGATTTATTTTAGTCATAATGATTATATTTAATCAAATAAAAACAACAGTGATCAAGATCTCAATAATTCCCCTTACCATTTTTTGATGTTATATTCTGATTATTTTCATTAATTTGACCTAAAATAACGATAATTTGCTTTTTTATGGTATTTGTGTCATTTGAACGAATGAGGGAGTGATTATAAATAATCATACATGTGTTCTGTGATTGAAAATAAGCATTAATAATTTAAAAGGATAAAACTAGGTTTATAACAAAATTATCTGTAATGGCTCAGCGATTCATTTTTACCAAGATAGAAATAGCAGATTTAGTGCTTTTAAATTTAGGAATATTAGACTTGTAGTTAGAAAATAAGTGGTGACAATAAGGCGCTTTATTATAATTATTAATTTGATAGGGATTAACTCATGCAATTTAAATCAATGATTAAATTGGTTGTCGGTGCTGCATTACTTCTCGTTATTGGCCTCGTTGGTATTAACTCATACACCATTGTACAGGATGGCTCGGTTAAGGTGGGGACATTTTTAGGAAAAGTCGACCCAGTTGCTTATGATGCAGGTTTACATTTTCCAATTAATCCGTTTACAACATTTGATACGTACTCAACAAAAGATATTCGAGTATCTCTAAAAGAGTTAAGAGTACCTTCGCAAGATAAATTAAAATCTATTGTTGATATTACGGTAATGCTTCAGTTTGATGGTGCGAAAGCGCCTGTATTACGTATTAATGGGGGAACAGAAAGCGAAGCTTTGGATAAATATGTACGTCAAAAACTGATCTCAACGATTTTAGAATTTGGTAAAGATGTTGCTAATGCTCAAGATCTTTATACTGCAGATACACAGAGAAAATTACAAGAATCTATTCGTGATGCTATTCAAGGGTATGCTTCCCCTTATGGCTATACAATAAAAGAAATTATGATCCAAGATATTACTTTGCCTGAAGTTGTACAAGAGCAAGTAGTTAATACTAAAATGCGTCAAGAGCAAATTAACCAAGCAAAAGCTGAGGCTGAAAAAGAGCGTGAATTAGCTCAGAAAAAGGTTGTTATTGCTGAAGCGGAAAGAGAGTCTGCTGAACAACAAGCCATCGCTAGAGAGCGTAACGCACAAGCAAGTTCATTTGCTATGCGCCAAGAAGCTGATGCAAAATTGTATGCTGCACAGAAGGAAGCTGAAGCGAATGCGATATTGCAACGTACTATTACCCGTGAAATGATCAATTGGAAACAGTTAGAAATTGAACAAATCAAAGCCCATAAATATAAAGGTGAGGTACCTAATATTGTTGTTGGTGCAGACTACGATGGTAAAATGATTATGGATATGCGTAATAGCCAGTAATTTTAATGAATAAGAATAACTGCATTTAAAATCAGTTTTATTAATCTTTAAGTGAAAATATAAAGTTTAGCACTTTTATTCGCTGTTTAAATAGCCTGATTTCGATATCGAACTGGGATCAGGCTATTTAATTTATAGAGGGTACAGCCAATGTTCACATAAATTAATTACAAGATGGTTTACCAGTACGATGATTTAGAGCACCATTATCAATAAGTAATTTTTGCATTTCTGGAAGATTGTTCTTACATGCATAAGTTAATGCACTTTGGTCATAAGAAAACATGGTTACATCATCAGTCGTTGTGCTTCGGTTAATATCTGCTCCTTGCGATAATAAATATTTAACTGTTTCCATTCTATTATTACTTGCGGCTATCATGACTAATGTTTCACCATCACTTTCAATTTGTTGATTATTCAAATCTACTTCATCTTTCATCAGTTGATGGACTTTTTTTACAACATTGACATTATTACCAAGTACTGCTGATTTCAGCACGTTATATACGTCACCCGTATCGGTTGCCCAAAGATTCGCATTTTGCGAGATAAGATAATCAACCATTGCTTCATCGCCAATAAAGGCAGCCCATCCCAGAGCCGTTTGGTCTAAGCTACCGGTGTCTTTGGCTTCGATATCTTGTCCTTTAGCGACCATCTGTTTTACTTTATCTAAATCTCCCTGTTTTACGGCATCAAACCATTCGGCATTGGCACCTTCACTAGGGCTTTCATAGAAAACTCTCCAAGGTAAGCGTTCTTTATTCGCGAGTTCGAGCATAGTCGTGTAATCTGTTTTAAAATGCCTATATTCTGGAGGGTTATTATTATTAACGACTTGGGCTTGAGATACTGCCCCAAAAGTAATTAATGAAAAAGCAAATATAACTTTTTTAATATTCATATTGAAACCTTATTAATATTTAGTTATGTATCAGTATTGAAAAATAAATGGTATAAAGCAATAAAAATCATGTTTATTCTATTTTATATGGTTATTCTGATTTGTATTATGCTTATTGATAGAGGTTATGTTATCAATTTAATTAATGGTTATAACAACCGCCAGCAAACAGAAGAAAATGAAGCTATTGCTATTGGTACAGCATACCAGCGAGCACAGCTATTGAGTACAGATGATAGAAGTAAAGCCTCACAGCTTATTCAACAATATTTGGAAGCTCGGATTGAGTTTTTTAAGTCGGGTATCAGTGACGAAAATAACCAATGGTTGATGACTTCTTTGGAGAAGCAAAGCCAGTTGTGGGGAAATAGCGGTAAAAGAAGCAAGTCAAACACCAAACCCAATTGTGGCTTCTGTATTAAATGCATTTAGTGGCCTTTATCTTTCTCAGCAAAAGACGATGGCAAGTTGGCGACACCAAATTCCAAATGCCACTTGGTTTTTACTGATCTTTTTTGCTATCTGTTCAAATACTCTTAATGGCTACAATATACGCGGAACAAAAGGGAAAAATGGCTTGATACTCATATTGCCGTCATTAACCATGTTGGCGCTATTTATGATTGCTGAAATTGATGTTCCTGGTGAAGGTATGATCCACGTGACACCGGATGATTTGATTTTATTACAGGAATTCTTATTTAGGGATGGTGTTTGGTTGGGAAAGTAGTGTAGCTGTAAAAAAACTCCCCGCTAGCAAATTTGCCATGGGGAGTTCTGTTTTAGCGGACGATAATACCTAATAGAATTCCGATTGCGCCAAAGTCAGCGTCACTGAATGTAGTATTAGCAATACCAATATCCCCAAGAACAGGTAACAGGAATACGGGTAGGAAGGTAATCAATAGTCCTTGAGCGAATGCACCCAAGATAGCGCCACGACGACCGCCTGTTGCGTTACCAAACACACCAGCAGCTGCACCTACGAAGAAATGGGGGACAACGCCTGGAATAATAACCGTCATATTTAATGCATATAAAACGAACATTCCCAAAACACCCGCAGCAAAACTACTTAAAAAGCCGACTAATACTGCGTTTGGTGCATATGGAAAGACCACTGGGCAGTCTAAAGCAGGTTTTGCGTTAGGGACTAATTTGTCAGAAATACCTTTAAATGCAGGGACGATTTCTGCAATAACCATACGCACACCTTGCAGAATAATGTATACGCCCGCAGCAAATGTAATAGATTGCATTAATGAGAACATGAACCAATTCTTACCACCACTGACTTCACGAACGAAGTCACCGCCTGCAAACAAGCATGTGATGATAAAAATAATGAACATGGTGAAAGAGATAGCAACAGGAGTATCTCTTAAAAATAGTAAGCTTTTCGGGACATTCATGTCTTCTGTTGAATGTTCTTTATTACCGAATTTGCTGCCGATGAAGCCCGCTAGGACATACGAAATTGTTGAAAAATGGCCTATCGCAACATCATCTGAACCCGTTACTTTTTTCATGTAAGGGTGGGCAATGGCAGGGAAAAACACCATACAAAAACCAACAATCAGTGAGCCAACAGTCACTAACAGTGTACCTTCCATTCCTGCAGTGGCTAAAATAACCGCAATCATCATGGACATGAATAAAGTATGATGCCCTGTGAGGAAAATAAATTTCCATGGGGTTAAACGAGCAATCAAAATATTGATTAGCATCGCAAAAAACATAATTATTGCCATTTCACGGCCGAAGCTTTTTTGTGCAATAGAAACAATAGCTTCGTTATTTGGTACCACACCATTAATACCAAAAGCATGTTGGAAAATAGCTGAAAAATCACCTAACGAGCTGACAACTAATCCCGCACCAGCACCTAAAATCACAAAACCCATGATGGTTTTGATGGTGCCTTTAATACATTCAGTTACTGGTTTTTTCTGCGCGATCAAACCAATAAGTGCGATTAAACCCACAAGAATGGCTGGCTCAGATAAAACATCCTGCATCAGAAAACGAAAAAATGACATAGTGCCTCCGCTTACATTGCCCCAAGTTTTTGTAAAGCAACAGTCAGGCGTTCTTTCATTGCTACTTTATCAATCATATTTTCGAGAGCAACGATTTCGCCACCAACTTGTTGTGCAACTAATTGTTCTGCAATATCGCTTGTCCCAACAAAGATGTCACTCACAGTGCCTTTTGCCGATCCTAAATCGACATGGTCAACATCAGCGCTAACTTGTAAATCTTTCAAGATATTTTTGATGCTCATTTCCATCATCAGACTGGTACCTAAACCATTCCCACAAACAACAGTAATTTTCATAATGTTTACCTTAATATTGAGTTTATTCGTATTTAGCGATGATTTTTAGAATGTCATCGACGTTTTCTGATTGCATGATGTTATCTACATCTTCTTGGTTATCAAATAGTTCAGCTAATTTTGCGATAGCACCAATATGGCTATTGCTATCAGTTGCTGCCAATACAATTAACAACCGGATTGGGTCATTGCCTTCGGAACCAAATTCAACACCTTGTTTGATAACGGTTAGTCCAAGAGATAATTGGTTTACTCCGTCTTCTGGGCGCGCGTGAGGCATGGCAATACCGGGGCCTAATACATAATAAGGGCCAATTTTTTCGTGCGATTGAATTATTGCATCAATATATCTCGGTTCGATGAATTTATTATTAATTAATGGATTACAGGCGATTTTTATCGCTTCTTGCCAATCACTGGCACTGTCAACAACTTGAATGACGCTAGGGGTCAGTAATGTCGTTAGCATTGGGTTGCTCCTGGTAGAGTGAAATTATTATCTTTGTAATGGTTGAATGAATAGTAGTGCTCTATGGTAGCGCTATCTAGTTGAATCTTTCATTTTCGTGATAGCGCTATCATTTTGAGAAAATATAGCGAACAAATATGAAATGAGTACACTTGTCGGCTGATTAACAAATTCAACCTGTGGTAAGTTAATTGAGTTGGCGTTTTTTACTGTTTTTTAGATCTAATATAATGATATTGGCTATCTTTTAGTGTATTTAATTGAAAAAACGATAAAAAGTAAAAATACAGGGACAATGGTTACCAAAGATCTGCGTATCTTAGGGTTAATAATCAGCTTAGGCTAAGTAAAAGTATTACATGCAAAAATTACGAAAAAGAAAAAATACAGGGCGAGTCACATTGCAGGATGTCGCAAAATACGCAGGTGTTGGATCCATGACGGTATCTAGGGCTTTGCGTACACCTGAATTAGTATCTGATAAGCTACGAGAAAAAATTAATGCTGCAGTTGAAGAGCTTGGTTATATACCTAATTCTGCGGCAGGTATTTTAGCTTCAGGTCAAAGCCGTACAGTTGCTGTTTTAATTCCGTCTTTGCGTGATCATGCTAGTTCAGTTTTTCTGCAATCTTTACAGGAAGCTCTGAACAAAAATAGTTATCAAGTTGTTATTGGTAGTCATGATTACCAGCAGAAAAAAGAGTCTGAAGTCTTATCGACACTGTTGCAGAGCACCCCGGCTGCCTTGATCATTTTTGGGGCGATAAATTCAGAAAATGTGCTTAATTATCTAAAAAATTTAGATATTCCAGTTGTCAGTGTTGCAGGGGAGTCCAATCATCCAGTCACGTTGAACATCAAAAGCAATGTTGGAGATGCTGTCAGCTTTTTAACCAACTATATGTTACAAAAAGGATATAAGAAGATAGGCTATATTGGTGCTCAAATGGACAGCAAAATGCAAAGTCAGCAACTCAGTGGCTGGAACCGAGCGATGCTGACGTATAACCAAAGTGCAGACCAAAGTATTACAACTCCGTATGTGGCAACGATGGATTTTGGTCGTCAGGCAATTAGTGAGATGTTGACCCGTCAACCAGAACTGGAAGCTGTGATTTGTAGCCATGAAATGATTGCACTTGGTGTCATTTTTGAGTGCCAGAGGCGTTTAATTCAGATACCTAAAATGTTAGCGATTGCTTGCGTCGAAGGTTCTTCTAATTGTGATCATATCCATCCATCACTGACTTCAGTACGGATTGATTACAGTAAAATGGCTCGAGAGACAGCGAAAAGATTACAAAAATGGCTTGCTGATGCCGATTGTGATTTTATCGAACGTAAAGAAGGTGTTGTTTTCCCTTATAAATTTGAAGCAAGACAAAGTGCATAAAATTTAATTTTTATATTGGTCACATTTTTTTTGAATATTTTGCTTATCTTTAGCGCCTAATGGTGTGGTAACTCACTACTTTGATGGTTAAAAATGGTTTTTTTTTCTCTCAAAATAAGATTGTCGGTTTGGTCACTATATCTTTTTTATTCTCTGTTAATGTATGAAAACTGCAAGTTGATGAATTCAGGTTAGCTAGAATTTCATTCGATACTTGCATTATTTTGTCATATTAGACATTAACAGGGGAAAATAATGAAATTACTAAAAATAGCTATTTCTGGCGCAATTTTAGTTTCTTGTGGTGCAATGGCAACGATGACGGGTT
This sequence comes from Providencia sp. PROV032, assembly GCF_028484875.1. Classification (NCBI taxonomy): domain Bacteria; kingdom Pseudomonadati; phylum Pseudomonadota; class Gammaproteobacteria; order Enterobacterales; family Morganellaceae; genus Providencia; species Providencia sp. PROV032. Next base: position 38,571 of record NZ_JAMPSX010000002.1, on the reverse strand, counting down.
CTGAAATTCTGAAGGTGCAGGACGGGGGAGCACCGAATAAAGTTTATATTTCAGACAAACCTACCATTAAAGTAGCCACTTATAACATTGGTAAAAATGAGTTGGCATCAGATGTCAGTAATTTTGATGGACTGAATACAGCGATTGCAAAAATAGATGCAGATGTGATTGTTTTAACTGAAGTTGATAACAAAACAGCCCGCAGTAAAAAAGTTCACCAGCTAGAAGAAATAGCTAAAGCCAATAAGATGGATTTTGTTTTTGGTAAGGCTTTGGATTTTGATGGGGGGGAATATGGTGTCGGAATTTTATCGAAATATAAAATCGATAAATCTAAAGTGATTAATTTACCCTCTGGTGATGCAGAGCAACGTGTTGTATTAATATCTCAGATATCAAAACCAGGCTTCGATACGCCAATTATTGTAATGGGTACACACCTTGATTGGCAGAAAGATCCAACCATTCGCATTGGGCAGGTTCGTCATATTTTAGATGCGAGTATTGGGGATACGGATACGGGATTTGATAATATTGCAGCCTCAATAAAAATATTAGCGGGAGATTTTAATTCAACAGCTAATGAACAGCCTATCCAAGAAATTCGTTATATGTGGAACCCAGTTGAGTTAAAAGGTGTTGATTATCGTAGTTGGCCAGCTGTGAACCCAGCCATTGATATTGACCATATTTTTACATTTAAAGGCCAAGTTTGGGATGTGAAAAAAATGGAAATTCCAACGGATAGTAAAGAGTTTCAATGGTCTAATGTTAGTGACCACCTACCTATAATTGCGGAATTAGAGCTACAAGAGCAATAAACACTTAACAGAAAAATTTTTGATAAAAGGCCTCATTTAGTTTGAAGGCCTTTCCAACTGTAATGATAAGTTAATTGGCTAGTATTTTTTTCCTTTCAATATAGCGTTTTTCAGCTATGCCTAAATAATACTCAACTGTTGAATATATTTTTTGGTGCTGTTCAGTCAATTGTTGTGATGTATCTAATGTCGCACTCATTTGCTGTTTAAAAACGGTAAGAAAACTTTGTATGCTATCGAAATGACCGACGATATTAGTATAGTAAAATTGGTATACATAAGATTCCTGAGAGTGGCTTAACTCGGTGTTATTTTTGATGTTATTAGTTGCAAGTAATAGTAATTGAATATTTGTCATGGTTTACCCTTTTCTTTGGGAAGCAATGCTACATGAGATGGAAAAATTATTTTGTCAAATTTAGCCGGATAATTTTATATATTGGCTAAAAGAAGTAATTTTCCCTAGGAATAATCCGTAATTTGCATTGGTTGGATATATCGAAAATTGGATAAAAGTAGGTATATAGAGAAATCTAATGGTAAATTACTATATAGATATTGTTAAATATTCTAATGTTTTTTGTGTTAGGTGACTACTGTTAACTTTTTTTTATCAAAAAACAAACATTCTGTTAATTAAATCGAATTTAATTTTAATCTTATTAATCAAGTAATTGCGGTTTATTGCGCTTAAGTTAAAACTGTGATTTGGTTAATTTTCTCTAAAAAAAGAGACACAAGATAATCGCACGTTAAAAGGGAGAGGGGAGATATAATATAAATCAATGTTTTTTATATTGAATTGAATTTTAAGTGTTTTCTTGTTTGGTTGAGTTAAAGTAGTCGAATGAGGAATTATTTTAAAATAAGGAATATATTATTAATTAATTTAAATTTACGCCTAAATTGAGTTAAAACGTGCATCAAATGAGTTAAATAATATTTAGACATGGTTATTATTAAATTGAATTGTTTTATTACATGTTTTTGCTTTTTTTTGTTAAGTTATGATGAACAATTAAATCTTATTATTGTTTTCGGTTTTTAGTGGGAAAAATTTTTTAGTTTAAAAATTAAAATTGAAACAGTTAATGTTTTAAGTACTATTTATATTCTTGGTTTAATATTGACATGCTTACTCACTCAGTGAGTGAAATGAAGGGTAAATAAGGATGACTATATAAATTTAATTGTATTTTTTCTCTGTTAGTGGTGGTTATTGGTTATGGTAATTAGAGCTAAATAAGCTGTCTTATAAGGTATTCTTATATAGATAGGGCTAGCAATTATTAAAATAATTATTATTTACTTACAACCAACCAAGGGTAATTACTTAGGTCTATTTTTGGGCTGGACTATTAGGTCATTTTGGTCAATTGGTATGTTATTGAGTAAATGAGAGCTTAAGAATATGAATATCATAAAGTTGCTCACAATTTTGTTGTTAACTGGGGGTTCTTTTATTTTAGGCGTAACATTGAACTACGCCCCTACACCTGATCTTGTGAAATTGGCAAAGAGTAGTGTTGAAGACTATTTATCTTACCCAGAATCTGCTGCATTTAAAAATGTGAAATATAATTTTATTCGCCAAACTGCGGATAAAGGGGATTTAGGTTATGTATGTGGCGAAGTGTTTCGAATTAAGAATGCAAGGTTAGAAGGCTATAAAAAATTTATAGTGAAAGCATACAGTGATAAACAAGGAAAGGTTTCCTTGTCTATTCCAATGGTTGAAGGTGATTACGATTTGGTACCAAAGGAAATGGTCGATTCGCTATGGACAAGATATTGTTTCTAAAAGTGAGTTATAACACAGGTTTTTCTATTAAATAAAACTCGATAAGCAAAACGAATTCTAATAAAGAAAGCCGATTTACGGCTTTCTTTAGTTTAAATATTATCTGAGTCTTGTTTCAACGTGATTAACCTTTTAATTCTCTAGCACATTGCTGCAAATGCAAGAAAGAGGCGAATCTTGTATCATGTCGACTTTTATAAGCTTTATTGGCTTGGTAGGTTAAGTCAATCGCACTAAATTGGTCCATGGCTTGCGCGACATCCGCACAGGCTTTCCCTGCAACTGCACCTAGGATAGCAGAGCCAAGCAATACGGGCTCACTGGCTTGTGTTGAAATCACTGGGACGCCACACGCATCAGCAAGTAGCTGGCGGATTAATGGGTGTTGGCCTGCACCGCCACTGATAGCAATATTGTCAATCTCAGCGCCAGATTTTGCCTGTGCTTCAATGATTTGTCGTAATCCATAGCCGATCCCACACACACCAGCAACATAGAAAGAAAGTAAATTTTCTAGGCTGTTATCCATGGTTAAACCAGCGATGACGGCTCTGGCATGAGGGTCAGCAAAAGGTGCTCGATTCCCTAAAAACTCAGGAACCACGTGTATTTTTTCAGCTAGTTCAACAGACTGTGATGGTGAAGATGCTTTTTCTAATACTAAATCCGCTAACATAACAGGCAAAGGTTTACCTTGTTCTTTTGCCGTGAGTTCTGCTTGTGCTGAAGCGGGGTGCAAAGAAAGTAGCTGGTCAATTGCAGCGCCAGCCGCACTTTGTCCACCTTCATTTAGCCACATGCCGGGTACCATTGCACTAAAGTAAGGCCCCCATACCCCCGGTATAAAGATGGGCTCTTTGGTGGTTGTCATTGTGCATGAAGACGTACCAAATACATATGCCATATTGGCGGTTGCATCGCCATTAACGCCAACAGTACCAATACCACCAGCGTGAGCATCTATCATACCAGCGGCGACAGGAGTTCCTGCTAGTAAGCCCATTTGTTGGGCCGCGGCTTCAGTTAAGCCTTCACCACACGGCGTTCCAGGTTCCACAATAAGTTGACCAATACGTGCGAAATTTTCATCTGCTAATTCAGATAAGCCAATCTGTTGAAAGTAGCTCGCATCCCAACGTTTTTCATGGGCAAGATATGTCCACTTGCAGGTGACAGTGCAAGTTGAACGAGCTAAAGAATCAGTTGATTTCCATGTCAAAAAATCGGCTAAATCAAAAAATTGCCATGCATTATCATAGGATTGACGTAAATTTTCTTTTAGCCATAGAATTTTAGGCGTTTCCATTTCAGGCGAAATTTTACCGCCAACATAGTTTAAAACAGGGTGTTTTAATTGATTAATCCGTTCTGCTTGTTCAGTTGCACGGTGATCCATCCACACAATAATATTGCGTTCAGGATCATTTGATGGGCTAATCGTAATAGGCTGTTTATCTGCTCCAATGACAACCAGTGAGCAGGTTGCATCAAAGCCAATACCCGTCACTTGTTGTGGTTGTGCTTTCGATAATGCCATCGCTTGTTTGACACTATAACAAACCGCTTCCCAAATTTCGTTACTTGATTGCTCTGCAAAATTGGCGTTATCACGAAACAGTGTAATATCACGCTTGGCAGACGCTAACATCTTGCCAGACATATCAAAGACACCTGCGCGAGCACTGCCTGTGCCGACATCGATACCAATAACGACTTTATCGTTATTTTTTATTTGTGCATGTGAATTATTCATTTTTCCTCCAAGGTGCTAACTGCAATGAATTGCGAGATGACAAGTTAGAGATCAACACTGTTCGGTACAATAACAAGATCACGAATAGTGACATTGCGTGGGCGGGTTAACATAAATAATACCGCTTCAGCGACTTCAATCGGTTGCATTAAGCTACCATTTGCTAAGGCTTCTTCCATTTTTTCTTTCGGCCAATCATCAAGTAATGCGGTAACCACTGGGCCGGGTAATACTGCACCAACACGGACACCATGTTCCGAAACCTGACGGCGTGTGGAATGGACGAAGGCTTGGACAGCAAATTTTGATGCGGTGTAAATCGGTTCCCAGATCACAGGGACAACACCTGCAATTGAACTGGTGAATAATACATCACCGGATTTTTGGGCAATAAAATGAGGTAACACCGTGCGAACACAGCGGAAAGCGGCATTAATATTTAAATTTAAGACATTATCCCAGACATCAGGGTCACCCTCAGCAACAGGGCCACCAATATAGGCACCGGCATTAGCATGGAAAATATCTAAACGGCCAGCTTTTTGTAAGATGGCATCTAACATGCCATCAACTTGTTCTGGTTTCATTAAGTCGACAACTAACGGGATCGCGTTTTCACCTAATTCTTCAACAAGCTGGTTTAATCGCTCTTCTGCACGGTCAATTAAAACGACTTTTGCACCTGCTTTGATGAGTGTGCGGGCACATTCAAGACCGATACCGGAAGCAGCTCCGGTAATTGCTGCGACTTTGTTCTCAATAGAAATGGCCATAATTTACTCCAATCGGATATTTTAGCGAAATGTAAGAATAAAAAGCGCCTGAAATTAATGAAACAGCAATGAGTCACAGGGATGGATAGGTGGCTACATGGGATGGTTGATAGTCTTTATTTTGCAGTATATCAACTCATGTATCATCAATTTCAATGTTGCTCAATCGATGTAGCAGTATTGCGACTTTTCGACTTTGGTGTCAAGCTAGTAAAAAATGGAGATGAGAATCTGTGACAAAGATCAGACAAAATAAGAAAACAACGATCTATGACCTTGCTGAATTAGCCGGGGTTTCAGCGAGTGCAGTGAGTGCAATACTTAATGGTAATTGGCAAAAAAGGCGAATTAGCGCACAGCTTGCTGAAAAAGTGATCCGCATCGCCGAAGAACAAAATTATGCGGTCAATAAGCAAGCCAGCTTGTTGCGCAGTAATAAATCCAAAATAATCGGTATGTTAGTTCCGAAATATGACAACCGCTACTTTGGCTCTATTGTCGAACATTTTGAGGAAATGGCGCGTGAAAGAGGGTTGTTCCCCATCATTACCTGCACGCGACGTGACCCTGAGTTAGAAATAGAAGCCGCGCGCGCAATGATCTCTTATCAAGTGGATTGGTTGATTTCAACGGGGGCAACGAATCCAGATAAAATCACCGAACTTTGCCAAGCTTCGGGGGTTTCAACCTTGAATTTAGACTTACCAGGCTCGTTGGCGCCTTCGGTTATTTCAGACAACTATATTGGTGCAAAAAATTTAACTCAACGCATTTTAGACAAAAATACGTCTCAATTATCAACAAATGAAGCCTTAATTTTTATTGGTGGTCGTGAACATGACCATAACACGCGTGAACGTATTCGTGGGTTTATTGATGCGCATAATGAAAAAGGTATTACAGTTCCACAAGAAAATATTTTGGCCTGTGGTTATGCACCAGAAAAGGCGGAAAAAGCGCTTTCACGGTTTTTCGAACAGAATAATGATGACCCACAGAGAATAGTGAAATGCGGTTTATTTATTAATTCAACCATTTCATTAGAAGGGGTTATTAATTGGTTAGGTAAAAAAGGCTACATTGGCGCTCATCAACCACATTTAGGCTGTTTTGACTGGGATCCCTTTGTTGCACTTTTAGGTAATGATATCGAAATGGTCAAACAAGATGTGCCAACGATGCTAAACCATATTTTTAAGTTGATAGAGAATGAAAATCACCAAGCACAGTTAATCGAAGTATTACCTGTCGGCGTGGCTAAAGAGTGATATTGAGTGAGAGCCGCTTATCGTTGTTGACTGATAAGCGGCGAAAGGTCATTATTTATTCAGTGTTGTAACCAATAATTGGTGGCGTTGGTTATAGAATTTTGTATAGGTCATATAACCTGCTAATATGGTTGAAAGGCTTGCCGTGCCTAACAGCATAAAAGTCACCATAATCTGGTATTTAACGGCTTGTAATGGGTCGACTCCAGCAAAAATTAAGCCAGACATCATCCCCGGAAGGCTAACAATTCCCACTGTTTTTGCAGAATCCACCGTTGGGATCAACGATGCACGAATACTGTCACGGATAATAGCGGCGGAAGCAACTTTTGGGGTTGCCCCCAAACTTAACATTTCTTGAATCTGTTGTTGCTGGCTTGAAAACCGTTGGCCGAGGTTATTAAAGCATAATCCTACTGCAATCATGGCATTACCTGCGATCATACCTGTAATAGGAATGACCTGCATAGGCGTAAACGCGATGGCATTGGTTAATATCAGAATTAACAATGTAAGAAATGTACCAGAGGTAATGGCAATTAATGCAGTAACATAAATTTTATCAATATATTTACTTCTTTTCTTAGCGTTCCACGCGGCATTGACGCAAATAAACATCACCAATGCAATCGTGAGCAATTCGTGATCCACTCTAAATATGTATGTTAGAATATAGCCTGCGATCAATAGTTGAATAATCGCGCGGCACGTACTCCAGATAATATCTTTTTCAAGGGACAGTTTTTCTTTATGGCTAATAAAAATAGCCACTAGGACTAACAGGATAGAAAAGGTTAATGATTCATTGGAAATAGTTGGTTGGTGCACAGTGATATCCTATGATTCGTTATGATGAACAGGAAGGGTAATAATTTCATTAGTATGAGCAATTTCATCTTGATCATGGGTTACCCATAACACGCCTATTTTTTTATCTATCGCTAAATGATGAATAAATTCATTCACGATAATTTTGTTTTCTTCATCTAGGGCACTGGTGATTTCATCTAATAGTAAGACTTGCGGAAGAAATTGTAAGTTCCTAATAAGAGAAACACGCTGTTTTTCTCCCCCAGAAAGTTCATTAATTCCTTTTTCTAAAATAGAAGCATGTAGAGAAAACTGCTGCAAATCACTGATAACTTTGTCTTTGTTAAATGACAATTTTCTGATTTTATACGGAAAAACGAGGTTGTCATACACAGTCTGCCCAAACAAAGCAGGCGTTTGGGTACAGTATGAAACCAGCTGACGATACGTTTCTGGGAGGATGGTATTGATATCTTTCCCTTGAAACTTAATGGTTCCTTGAGTTGGTGAAATTAACGAGGCGATTATTTTTAATAAGGTGCTTTTACCACAGCCGGAAGGGCCCGTAATCAGTTTAAAGTCGCCTGCTTGTAAGTTAATCTGCACATTATCAAGAATTAATTTTTGCTCAATGCGATAGCCAATGTTATTAAGTTGTAAGAGTAAGTTGCTTTCTTCCATATTATCAATAACCTATAAATTAAGTGTGCAGTATTTAGTGCAAATGAGATTCATTTTAACATCTTACTCAATAACTCAGTGCTGATGTTGTTCAATATCAATTTAGATATAACTACTAATATTATGCGCCAATTAGTAGGAAAATTATAGGGGAAGAAAAATACACTTTTAACGAGATATTAGAACATAAATGCGTTTTTAGACGAATTTTTACAGGTAAAATAAAATACAAATATTCATTCGAATTATTATTTTGAACATATGTACATTTAGAATTTAGTAAAGTATTTAATTTGAGAGATATCTCTTTTTTTAGCTGAATAATATAGAATTTAACCAGTGATACTATTATATTAATAATACCAAATAATTTAATCTGCGCTTAATATTTTGTTGTCTCCCTAAGACAACCTTATATTTATTTCATCAGTATACCAAATATTACATCATGATATTAAGGAATTAAAATGAAAAAATTTAGTGGCTATAGCACCAACTTTTCACTTGATGGTAAGGTTGCATTAATTACAGGGGGGGCTGCTGGTATTGGCTTAGCGATTGCTCAACTGTATGTTGAAAAAGGGGCTAAAGTCGCCTTAATCGACAAGTCAGATAAAGTGATAGAAGTTGCGGGAAAACTAAAGAATTCAATTGGTATTCAATGTGATATTACGAACTCTTCAGCCGTTTCTCAGATGGTGGAGAATGTGATTGAACATTATGGTGCGTTAGATATTGTCGTCAATAGTGCAGGGATAGTCGCGCTTGCTCCCGCTGAAAACTTAAGTGAGTCAGATTGGGATTTAACGATGAATGTGAATTTAAAAGGGACTTTTTTAGTTTGTCAGGCCGCAGGTAATGCAATGATTAATAATGGAAAAGGGAAAATTATTAATATGGCTTCTCAAGCGGGGGTGATTGCCTTAGACCAACATGCCGCCTATTGTGCCAGTAAAGCAGCGATTATTAGTTTAACCCAAGTCTTAGCACTTGAGTGGAGCCCAAAAGGTATACAAACCAACGCCATTTCACCAACGATTGTCATGACAGATCTCGGTAAAAAAGCGTGGGAAGGTAAAAAAGGTGATGAAATGAAAGGAAAAATTCCTGCTAGGCGTTTTGCGGAACCATCTGAAATTGCCGCCTGTGCGTTATTTTTGGCCAGTGACGCATCTGACATGATCACAGGGCATAATTTAGTGATTGATGGTGGTTATAGTATTCAATAAGGATATTAAATTAATAATAAATAAAGCGAATATGAGTGGCTATTTGCTTTATTTTTATTTTAAATAAAAATAAGCCAAATAACATAGTCACTATTTGGCTTGTAATAGAAAATTACAAAGTAGGATAACAGATATTAATTATTGCTAGGTCAATTAACCATTAGGTTTTAATAATGAATGTGACATAGTAATAAGTTTTTCTACGGTGAAACCAAAATGTTCAAATAATTCATTTGCAGGGGCTGACTCCCCAAAGCTATTCATTCCCATAACTAATCCATCAATTCCTACATATTTACGCCAGTAATCACTAATACTGGCTTCGATAGCAATACGATGGCGAATGTGATTTGGTAACACGCGCTGCTGGTACTCTAAAGGTTGTTGGTCAAAGGTATCTGTTGATGGCATCGAAATGACATTCACATGAAAACCTTGTTCAGTCAGTAGCTTCCATGCTTCAACCGCTAATGTGATTTCAGAGCCAGTGGCAATTAAGAGTAATTCAGGGGTTTCACTACTACTGCGCAAAATATATCCACCACGTGCGATATTGGCGAGCTGTTCCGGTGTTCGCGAATGCTGTACTAGGTTTTGACGGGATAACACAAGTGCGGTTGGGTTCTGTTGATGAAGGATAGCCTGCTTCCAAGCCACGGCGGTTTCTACTTGGCAACAAGGGCGCCATACTGACAAATTAGGTGTTGCACGTAGTGACACAAGTTGCTCAACAGGTTGATGTGTTGGGCCATCTTCACCTAAGCCAATTGAATCATGGGTATAAATAAGCACTTGCGGTAATTTCATTAATGCGGCCATTCTCACGGCATTTTGTGCATATTCCGAGAACATCAAAAAGGTCGCTGTGTAAGGGCGAAAACCGCCATGTAATGCAATGCCATTGGCAATGGCGGTCATACCAAACTCTCTGACACCATAGTGAATATAGTTCCCTGTAGGTTGTTCATTAATCGGTAGTGACCCAGACCAGCAGGTCAGGTTGCTTGGGGCTAAGTCTGCGGAACCACCGATTAATTCAGGTAAAACAGGGCCAATAATATTTAACGTATTTTGTGAGGCTTTACGTGTCGCTATCGTTGCAGGGTTATCATTTAATTGTTGAATAAAGTTATCAATGATATCCGTAAATTTTTCAGTAAGTTGATTAGATAGCCGCAGAGTTAGTTGCTCGGCGAGTTCAGGATATTGTTTGGCGTATTCTCGTAATGCTTGTTCCCAACGTAATTGCTGTTCAGCACCACGCTCTAAGGCATTCCAAGGTTGATATATTTCGTCAGGGATCACAAAAGGAGGGTATTCCCAACCGAGTTGTTGGCGAGTCAGTGCGATTTCATTTTGCCCGAGAGGAGCTCCATGAGAATCTGCCGTACCAGCTTTATTGGGGGATCCATAACCAATCGTGGTTCTGCAGATAATAAGTGTGGGCTTCGCGGTTTGTTGGCGAGCTTGTTCAATAGCCGCTTTAATCGCAGGGCGCGAATGCCCATCAATGGATCTAATTACATGCCAGCCATAGGCTTCAAAACGCTTTGCGGTATTATCGGTAAACCAGCCTTCCACATCTCCATCAATAGAAATGCGGTTGTCATCATAAAACGCAATGAGCTTATTGAGTTTTAACGTTCCGGCTAATGAACACACTTCATGGGAGATCCCTTCCATTAAACAGCCATCACCTAAAAAAGTGTAGGTATAGTGGTCGACGACAGGGAACCCCGAGCGGTTAAATGTAGAGGCTAGCGTCTTTTCTGCTATTGCCATGCCAACTGCATTGGCAATGCCTTGGCCTAGAGGGCCTGTCGTGGTTTCGACTCCGGGGGTATAGCCTAATTCGGGGTGCCCCGGTGTTTTGGAATGGAGCTGTCGGAACTGTTTTAAATCATCGATAGATAAATTATAGCCTGTTAAATGAAGCAAGCTATAGAGCAGCATTGACGCATGGCCGTTTGACAAGACAAAGCGGTCACGGTTAGGCCAGTGCGGATCTGCAGGGTTGTGCTGTAAATAATCTCGCCAAAGAACTTCAGCAATATCGGCCATTCCCATAGGGGCGCCAGGGTGGCCTGAATTGGCTTGTTGTACCGCATCTATTGAAAGAAATCGAATGGCATTGGCTAATTTATTTTGTGGTTGAGTGGACATTACAAAGCTCCCAAAGTAAAAGCGCCTAACGTAAAACTAACGTTCCCCATTTTCATACTCACTGATCCGAGCCACTTTCGGCGCTGACCGTCCTCCTTCATAATGGGAAGCCAGCCATGTGTCGACAATGGTTTTAGCCAGTTCAGGGCCAATCACACGAGCACCAAAGGTAATTATTTGCGCGTCATTACTTTTCTGAGCCCGCTCAGCGGAGTATGTGTCATGGCACAGTGCTGCTCGAATGCCAGTGACTTTATTGGCAACTATGGACATACCAATTCCGGTACCACAAATTAAAATACCGCGCTGGTGCTTGCCTTGTACGATAGCAGTTGCAACCGCATGGGCAACATCAGGGTACATTTCGTCTGCAACCCCAGTGTTTAAACAGTAATCAGTCACTTCAATGTTTAGTTCTGCTAAGTGAGCTTTAATCAAATCTTTCATTTCAAATGCAGCGTCATCCGCGCCAATAGCAATAGATAGCATGATAGAGATCCTTATTGTTGAACAAAAGTTCATAAACCAATCAAATGTACTATTTAGAAAATAGGATCTTATGAACAAATAATCAATAGTTGAACATATGTTTTTATTTTTATGATGATGAATTCTGTGATCTACAGCTTCAAATTTAATTTTTTTTGCATAAAAGGTAAAAAATAGTCGTTTTAAGGCGATTTTATGAGAATTTTTGCACTGAATCACACTTTGACACTCTCACTATGGGCAAGGATGAAGAAAAGAAGGTATGGTTAATTTGTATCTTCATTGAACTTATGTTCATTTTACAAACCGCCGAGGATAGAACTATGTGTGAACACTGTGATTCAAAAGCAACGATGAGCGCGGGCATTCCAGAAAAAATGAAAGCCGTGGTTGCTTATGCACCAAAAGACTACCGTTTAGAAACAGTCGATGTCCCTAAAATTAGTGAAGAAGAGATTTTGGTTCGCGTAGAAGCTTGTGGTATCTGCGCGGGTGATGTGAAGGCTTTTGAAGGTGCCCCTAGTTTTTGGGGAGATGCGGAACAACCCGCTTATATTAAAGCACCAATGATCCCAGGCCATGAGTTTATTGGTCATGTTGTAGGTTTTGGCTCAAAAGTTGAAGGTTTCGCATTAGGTGACCGTGTTATTTCTGAGCAAATCGTACCTTGTTGGGAATGCCGCTTCTGTAAACGCGGTGAATACTGGATGTGTGAAAAACATGACTTGTATGGCTTCCAAAACAACGTTAATGGCGGCATGGCGCAATATATGAAATTTACCAAAGAAGCCATCAACTACCATGTGCCTGTTGAGATGCCAATCGAAGATGCCATTTTGATTGAACCTTACGCCTGCTCTTTACATGCCGTGCAGCGTGCGAATGTCAAATTGGGTGATGTTGTCGTGCTTTCGGGGGCGGGAACATTAGGCCTCGGTATGATTGGGGCTATTAAAAAATCCGGTGCTGGTAAGTTAGTCGTTCTGGATTTATTCGATAAACGCCTTGAATTAGCAAAAGAATTTGGTGCTGATATCGTATTAAACCCTAAACGTGATGATGTAGACAAAATTGTCAAAGAGATGACTGAAGGTTATGGCTGTGACATTTACATTGAAGCGACAGGGGCGCCTAAATCGGTAGAGCAAGGCCTTAAGATGATCCGTAAATTAGGTACTTTTGTTGAGTTTTCTGTATTTAAAGACCCAGTGACCGTGGACTGGAGCATCATCAGTGACCGTAAAGAACTGGATTTATTAGGTTCTCACCTTGGCCCATATTGCTACCCATTAGTGATTGAAGGCATTGGTAATGGCGATTTCCCAACCAAGGGGGTTGTGACGGATATTTTACCTTTAGATAAATTTGCGGAAGGTTTTTCGATGATGGCGAAAGGCGACCCGCACATTAAAGTGGTTCTCGACCCGAACCTGTAGAGCTGTCGTGGGTTGAAAAAAAGACGAATTTAAAAATATAACGATAAAAATTGGACCTGAATAAATGTCACCCTACCAAGGCTTGTTATTCAGGTCCTAACCCAGCGAACAAGCACTGAGGTCAACAATATGATAATCAATAAACTGTCTAAAGTAACGGGGTTTTCACCAAAGTTACTACTTGGCTATTTTGGCGTCCTGATCTTTATGATGGGAGAAGGCCTAGAACAAGGCTGGCTGTCACCTTTTATAATTAGCCGTGGAATGAGTATTGAAGAATCATCATTACTATTTAGTGTGTATGGTTTTTTTGCCGCTGTCGCCGCGTGGTTGTCCGGTGTGTTGGCTGAAATTTATACCGCCCGTCGTGTGATGATTTTTGGTTTTGTGATGTTTGTCATTGGCTCGATTATTTTCTTGTCTGTTGGCTTACCGAGTAACAGCCTGTCTATCATGATCCCAACCTATGCGCTGCGTGGTTTTGGTTATCCAATGTTTGCCTACGGCTTCTTAGTTTGGGTGGCCTATGAGGCGCCAATTAAAAAACTGGGCTCTGCAGTCGGGATCTTCTGGTTTGTTTATAGTGGCGGACTCGGTGTTTTAGGTGTGATGTATTCAAGTTATGCGTTGCCAGTTTTAGGTGAAATGGCAACGTTATGGAGTGGACTGATTTTTGTCACTATCGGGGCATTTATTGCTATCGCACTTAACCGCAACAAAGCGGGAGATACACAAGATGCACCGAAAGAAAAAGTCTCGCTCAGCTATGTATTTAAAGGGATCACTATCGCGTTTGAAAACCCAAAAATTGGTTTAGGCGGCATTGTTCGTACCATTAATACTTCAGCAGCGTATGGTTTTGTGATCTTCATGCCAATGTTTCTTGCTGACTTTGGATTTTCTCGTACAGAGTGGTTACATATCTACGCGGCACTTTGGACAGTGAACATCGCTTTTAATCTGATCTTTGGTGTAGTCAGCGACCGTATCGGTTGGCGCAACATTGTGATTTGGTTTGGTTGCGTAGGCTGTATGGTTTGTACCTTAATGTTTTACTATGTGCCTTATTATTTTGGGCACAGCTATACCCTGATGATGATAGCTGCTGGCTTATTTGGCGCATGCCTCGCAGGATACGTACCGCTTTCAGCCATCATGCCGAGTTTAGCGCCTGAAAATAAAGGCGCGGCGATGTCAGTTCTTAATTTAGGAGCCGGTTTAAGTACCTTTGTTGGCCCTGCATTAGTTGGGCTCTTTATTAGTAGCGTAGGTGCACTTGGCGTAATTTGGATCTTCTCGGGGCTCTATCTATTTAGTGCGATATTGATGAAATTTATTACTGTGCCGGAAGAATTACTTGAACAGTCGGCAAAGATGCAGCTAACACCAGAAAATAAGTAAATGAGGGAATTATGAATAGAATCATTAATGAACCTGATCTCGTTGTTGAAGATGCAATTCAAGGGTATTTGAAAGCGCACCCTGAATATTTTGCACAAACTGATAACGCGCGCGTTCTAAAATACCCAAAAGCACCAATACAAGGGAAAGTGGGCATTGTCACTGGTGGTGGTTCAGGTCATGAACCTGCGTTTTTAGGCTACGTGGGCGAGAATATGCTAGATGCGGTGGCCATTGGGGAAATTTTTTCCTCACCCACTGCGGGCGCTTTTTTAGACGCGTTTAAAGCTGCCGATAGCGGTGCGGGTGTTGCCTGTCTATATGGTAACTATGCGGGCGATAACATGAACGTCAAGATGGCGATGAAAAAGGCAGAAAAAGCGGGTATGCAAGTCAAAACCGTGGTTGCTACCGACGACGTTGCTTCAGCACCTGCGAGTGAAAAAGAAAAGCGCCGTGGTGTTGCGGGTGAAATTCTTATGTGGAAAGTGGGCTCTGCCGCAGCAAGCAAAGGCTATGATTTAGACGGTGTGATTAATGCAGCGCAAAAAGCGATTAATAACTGCCACTCTATTGGTGTTGGGTTAACGTCTTGCACTATTCCAGCTGTGGGTCATCCAAATTTCCATATTGAAGATGGGATGATGGAACTAGGCATTGGCCACCATGGCGAGCCAGGCATTGAAATCATGCCAATTCAATCTGCCGCGCAAATGGCACAAACCATGTTAGCGCCAATTTTAGATGATATGCAGGCAAAACAAGGTGATGAAGTGGTCGTCTTGGTTTCAGGGCTAGGTGCGACACCGGTTATGGAGCTATACATCTACTATGCAGAGGTTGAAAAACAACTCAGTGAGAAAGGTGTACGGATTGTTCGTAACTATGTTGGTAACTATTTTACCTCACTAGAAATGATGGGGGTCACGCTGACATTAATGAAAGTGGATGATGAATTGAAAACATTGATGGATGTCCCTGCATATTCATTGGGTTTAACACAGGTTAAATAAGGAGACAATTATGCAAGTTATTTCAACGGGCAACGGCAAGGAAATTACCCTTGATTTAGTGAACATTATTGTTTCTAACCGTGAATACCTCAGTGAAATTGATGGCGCAATAGGGGATGGAGACCACGGCATCAATATGGCAAAAGGTTTTAATTTATGTGCGAAAGCAATCGCAGACCGTGAATTATCTCTCAGTGAAGGCTTTGAAGAGATTTCTGATGCTTTGATGGAAGGTATTGGCGGCTCAATGGGACCACTTTATGGCAGTTTCTTTATGGGAATGTCAGACAGCATTTCAGGGAAAAATACGCTATCACAACAAGATTTCCTCGATATGCTGAAAAATGGTTTATCTGAGCTGCAAGACATCAGCAGTGCAACAGTGGGTGATAAGTGCTTGATGGATACATTGATCCCCGCAGTTAATGCTTTTGAAGAGGCGACAAAAGCAGGGAAAAACTTTAAACAAGCGCTTGATGCGATGCAGGCCGCTGCTATTGCAGGTCGTGATTCCACTGTAGATTTAGTGGCTAAAATTGGTCGTGCAAGCCGCCTTGGTGAACGTTCAAGAGGGGTATTAGATGCGGGGGCCACTTCTTGTTGTTTATTATTATGTCAATTAGCGCAGAGTATTGAAAAACAGGATGCATTAGCTAATGCATAATTGTTTTATATAATTCTTTCGTGGATATATAGTCAAATATCATTGCTATATATCCACTCTCTTTTATAACTCACTTATTAATTGCCACTAGAAACGCTATACTAAAACCTTATCACCCTTGTTGCGATTAACACCAATAAAGAGGAAATCACTATCTTATGGATAGATCACAAACATCTTCCGAAATCGAGCTACTGACGGAAATAGCGATAGCTTATTATCGTGATGAAATTACTCAGGAAGAGATCGCCAATAAGTTTGGTATATCGCGAATTAAGGTAGGGCGCTTACTCAAGCGGGCAAAGGAAGAAGGTATTGTAGAGATCAATGTTCGCTATCATCCTATTTTTAGCACTCAGTTAGAACAACAGTTACTTTCTCGCTTCCCGATTTCCCGTGCATTGATTGCCCTCGACCATCCCGACGAAGAAGAGCAACGTTACCAAGTCGGCACTCTCGTCGCTAACTATTTATCAACAACGTTACGAGACAATATGATAGTCACGGTCGGCCAAGGTCGCAATGTTGCGGTAGTGGCTGATAGCGGTGGGGCCGTCCCTGAAAAAGATTGCCGTTTTATTTGTGGGATAGGCGGAACCCATCGCCCAGGTGATTCCATTAATGCGGATCATATCAGTCGTCGTTTAGCTAAAAAGTTTGGCGGAACTAGCGAAACCCTATACGCCCCAGCTTATGTTGAAAATAACGAATTAAAGCAAGCATTTATGAAAAATGGCACCATTAAGGAAACCTTAGATCGTGCCCGTAAAGCGGATATTGCTTTAATTGGTATTGGCGATATGAATGAAGATAGCTATATGGTCAAACTAGGCTGGTTTACACCACGTGAAATCGTTGATGCGAGCTTGAACCAAGGGGTGATTGGCGATATCGCGGGATATGATTTTTTCAATGCACAAGGGCAACATGTAGATACAGTGATGAATGACCGAGTGATTGGTCTAAGCATTGATGAACTTAGAAAAATCCCCTGTGTAATCGCAATTGCATCAGAGTCATCAAAAGCGATGGCGATTATGGGAGCACTACGTACGGGGGCGATTGATATTATCGCTACGAGTGCGAGTAATGTGCGGACGATTTTAAAGATGTCCCAATAGCTCGTCATACTTCAAGCTGTCGCGTTGTTGACTACGCTCATTCGGCATTAGTCACATACTTGTGTATGCTCCTAATGACTCATTCACTTGTCGCCTAGCGACAACTTGAATTATTTAGAGCTATTATTTTGTCATACTTCAAGCTATCGCGTTGTTGACGACACTCACTTATTCGTTTTCTGCTTAGTTATGACTCCTAACTATTTAGGGTATCTATCATAAATTAGGTTTGCATCACCTAATTAGTTGCCTTATTATTTTTATGTAAACCTTTGGGAGATGGCATTCCTCCTCATATGAAACCGCCCGCAGAGGGCTGATGATGCCTACGTTAACCTTTTCATTGAATAGGGTACGTAGGTATTATGTGCCCTGGATTTTGGGCATAAATGCGGCAATAGGAAACTTTCCTTTCATTTATCCCACCAATATTAAAGGAAGTTTCTATGTACGCCTCTTTATTTGCAATCGCGATTGGTTCTGTTCTTGGTGGATGGCTAAGATGGTTTGTTAGCCTAAGACTTAATCATCTTTACTCAAATATTCCTCTAGGTACCGTCGCAGTCAATTTGGTTGGCGGCTTTGTCATTGGGTTTGCCATTTCGTATTTTGCCAATGCAAATATTAGCCCCGCTTATAAATTATTCATTGTAACTGGTTTCTGTGGTGCATTTACCACCTTTTCGACCTTTTCACTTGAAGTCTTGGTATTGATCCAAGAAGGTAAATTGGGTTTTGCCATTAGTACCATCGCCATCCATGTGATTGGCGCCCTGATCTTTACCTTGCTTGGAATGTTATGCCATCACTGGTTAGCACAGGGGTGAAGCTCGTAGTCTAATTTTGTCTGAATTGATAACAGCGGCGCTTGTTCAAGGTTAGGTTACTGCTATACTGAAACTATTGCTTTTAGTGGAGATAAACAGGATGTTAGACAAACATTTAGAGTTCGATGGGCTAACTGGTGTCGGTAAGGTTCAGCTTGATTTTGTACCTGACCAGCGTGTGTATACTCTAATTGGTGTCAATGGGGTAGGGAAGACCAAAACTTTAGAAGCACTGTTTCAGTTATATTTTTTTAGTAATCATATGGTAAATAAGCCATTGACAGGCATAAGCAAAATTTATCTAAAATTTAGATCAGCATTAATACATTCAAGTATTTTAGGTAATCATACAATTGATTTTCCAGAAAGTAACACGAGTGAATATTTTTGGGATCTAGGTTCTAACAGTGTGAAAGAGGTATTCAATAAATTATCTCACACTTATCCTGTCGTTTATTTAGGGGCTCAAGCTAGAGGTGCGATAAAGGAACAAAAAAATATCAGTACCATTTCATTAGGAAATATTGAAGGTAGACGTTTGAATTACTTTCATTCACTTACGAATCAAATGGAATCTGAATTTGGCTCTATGAATATGGCAACCAATATACAAGAGTGGTTTATTCAAATTGCCCGTTCATCAAATAGTTATCAAAGTGCTGAAGATAACCGAGAAATAGAGCTAAAAACGGTTTTACGCCTATTACATGAAATAGATAATCGCATTGATGAGCAATATTTAGTCATCGGTGGCGATGACCGAGTTAGTTTAAAAATTGATGGGCAAAAAATTCAGCTTAGCCAATTAAGCTCCGGTTTTTCCTCTATACTCAAACTGATCCAATCAATTGTTTCAGGGTATGGGCATTTTACTAATGAAACGAACTTGCAGAATGTCAAAGGCATTGTTTTTATAGATGAAATTGAAAGCCATCTCCATTTGTCTTGGCAGGCGAATATCATCCCATTACTGAAGCGTTTATTCCCCAATACCACTTTTTACGTGACTACACACTCGTCTGTGGTTTTATCACAATTGCAAGAAGGTGAAGCTTATGAACTGCAACGTGATAAACAAGATGGTATTGTAAAAAGCCGTTTAATCCCTTCACCAAATAAAGCAGCTTTTGCTGATATTTTACGGGATGTATTTCATGTGGATGTGAACAAAATCAAGTTAGAAAATAGCACTGTGGGTGAGCAACAAGAAGCTAAAAATAACCTACTGAATCTGCTGAGAAACCAAGAGGGACAGTAATGACAAGGAATGTATTACTCGATACTAACTTATTAATTTGTGCTTTTGATAATAACGGAAGCGCAGCGAAAGAAGATAAAGATAAAGCCATCGCAAAACTCACTACGTTATTATCCGATCCAGAAACCAAATTATTTATCACGCCGCTGATCCGCTATGAAGTCTTACGTGGCATCAAATGGGATAATTCTCAGTCCTATGCGGTAATGTGTGGTGTGTTAAATGATTTCCCTGAGCTGGATATTACGCGCAATGTTGCCGAGTTATCGGCTAATTTATTCCGTTTTGATACCCATCAATTAGCCATTGTAGGGCAAGGTACTCGGAACATTGAAAAGCGAAAATTCGATGTATTTCATTATTGCTGCGCCTGTTGCAATAACTTAGATTTGGAATCGAATGATACTGATATTGGCAAAATTAGGCAGTTACATAATCAATATTGTTCCACGGTTCCTAATATCTAAAACTACTCAAGCGACCTGATATCGCTTGAGTTTCAGGGCTAATTATTTGCTAACAAATGATGTGCAGTGGCTTCATCGGTCACTAAACCTGTAACCCAACCACCATTCATAACAGCTTGAATTGCTTTCGTTTTGTGCGTGCCACCCGCAAATGCGATCACCGGTTTATTCGGGGAACGGAAAAGCGGAACACTGGTGTGTGTGGCATCTAATGCGGTAGAAAGCCGTTCACCGTTAGCTTGGATAAAATGCCCCAGTAACTCCGCGGTCACCCCTTTTTCTAACAACATTTCCATTTGTTCATCCGTGACGAAACCTTCAGAATTGAGTGGGCATCCTTTACCGACTTCGCCAATGCCAATAAAAGTGATGTCCGCATTCAGTGCTTTTTCGGTAACTTCTTTATACACGCGATGTTGGCACCACATTGCTTTATCTTCTGGGCTATCGGCGTACAGTGGCGCAGGTAGAATATAGTGCCGGCACTGTAATTTTTCTGCAAAGCGCAATGGGATATCATAGCGAGTTGCTGAGCTATCACGAGCAATCGCACCAATTAGTGAAACACATTGGTGCTGGGCGGTTTCTAGGTAAGGAAGGGCATCAATAATACTGCGTAATGTTCTACCTGAACCAATACCTATAACTTGGGGTTTATCGGGTTCGATTAATTGTTCCATCAGTTCAGCACCGGCCACTGAAATCATGTCGAGCGTGGCTTCTGTATCAAGTTGACCTGACGGGACAACAAAGCAATGTGTTAGGTGATACTTTTGCTGGATTTGATTAGCGAGTCTTAAACACTCCGTAATCGGGTGTGTGATTTGCACCTGAACCATACCTTGCTCTTTTGCTAGTGAGATAAGGCGCTGGGCGACTTGTCTTGATAGCCCAAGTTCATGCGCAATTTCTTGTTGTGTTTTACCTGCCACAAAATATAGCCATGCCGCACGCGCAGCTTGTTCCATTTTTTTTAATTCTTTCTGCATGGACGTTCTCCTGCTGGTTTCGCTTATTGTAATTCTGGGCAATTGTTTATTAAAAGGGCAAAAGTCAATAGTGTGAGCATTATCGCAGTAATTGTGATCAGATTGAAACTAAAATATAACAAACGGGCATATGCCCAATAAGATAGCAATTATTTAATTTTAGGTTAAGGAGTCACAATGTTAAAGCAGAAATCAGTGTGGATGCACATCGGTGCTGGGTCATTTCATCGTGCTCACCAAGCGTGGTATTTGCACCGCTTGATCCAACAAGGGGATGATAGTTGGTCAATTGCCTTAGGGAATATTCGCAATGATACGAATTCATTGCTTGATAACTTAACCAAGCAAAATGGGGAATATACCCTTGAAACTGTTTCACCTGAAGGTGAGCGCCATTATGAAAAAATCACTTCAGTGCGTAAAGTATTGCATTGGGATGAGAATTTAAGCCAGTTAGTCGAACAAGGCCGTGATAAAGCAACACGCGTGATAGCCTTCACGGTCACGGAGGCGGGCTATTATTTAACCCCACAGCATGAATTAGATGCAGAACAGCCAGATGTTAAAGCAGACTTAACGGGCAAAATGAGCACCATATATGGTGCGTTAACGCATATTTTACGTGCACGTTTAGCTGCGCATGGTGAACCCGTAACCTTATTAAACTGTGATAATTTACGCCATAACGGTGAGCGTTTCAGACATGGCTTTTTATCTTTCTTACAGCTAAAAGGTGAAAGTGAGTTATATCAGTGGGTGAAAGAACATACCCGTTCACCGAACACTATGGTGGATAGGATCACTCCTCGGCCAACACCAGATGTGGCTGAGCGTGTTAAACAACAAACGGGTTGGGATGATAAAGCTCCTGTTATGGGGGAAGCATTCATTCAGTGGGTGATTGAAGATGACTTTATTAATGGGCGCCCTGCATTAGAAAATGTCGATGTAGAAATGGTTGAATCCGTTTTACCGTGGGAAGAAGCAAAAATTCGTATTCTGAATGCGAGCCACAGTTGCATTGCTTGGGCTGGAACCTTAATTGGTTTGAGCTTTATTGATGAAAGTACCCGCCAATCCGCTATCAAACAAATGGCATGGAATTATGTCACATATGACGTGATACCGTCATTGTCACCTAGCCCTCTCGATTTAGAACAATACCGCGATGTGGTACTCGCACGCTTTAGTAACCCTTATATTCAGGATACTAACCAGCGTGTTGCCGCTGATGGTTTATCAAAAATTCCCGGTTTTATCACGCCAACATTGCAAGAATGCTATCAGCGCCAGCAAACTCCAGCCGCGACAGCGGTGCTTCCTGCTTTATTTTTTGTGTTTTTACAGCGCTGGGCTCGTGGTGAATTACCGTATGAATATCAGGATGGCGTGTTAGATGTGCCGCTATATCAAAAAATGATGAATAGCAGTGACGCATTGTCACAATTTGTCTCAAGTGAAATGCTGTTCGGCCCACTGGCTCATTCATCGGGATTCCACAAATTGATGAGTAACACCGTTGAAAAAGTTGAAAACTGGCTCAAGTCACCTGAACAACCTCTGTAAGGAGAAAGGCGATGTACCTCGGAATAGACCTAGGCACTTCAGAACTGAAGGCCGTTTTAATTGATGCTCAGGGTGAAATTGTTGCCTCAAGCCATATGGCATTAACCGTACAAAGGCCACATTCTCAGTGGGCCGAGCAATCGCCAGATAGCTGGTGGGAAGCCACCAACGCAGTTGCGGCTACGTTGCGACAAAAAGCCCCAGAAGCATGGGCGGCGGTAAAAGCAATTGGCTTATCAGGCCAAATGCATGGTGCGGTACTGCTTGATGAGCAAAATCAAGTGCTGCGTGATTGTATCTTATGGAATGACACCCGCAGTGCGAAAGAATGCGAATGGCTGATGGAGAATTACCCCGAGTTTCTAACCATTGGCGCTAATTTGG
The DNA here is from genome assembly GCF_028484875.1 of Providencia sp. PROV032. Taxonomy (NCBI): domain Bacteria; kingdom Pseudomonadati; phylum Pseudomonadota; class Gammaproteobacteria; order Enterobacterales; family Morganellaceae; genus Providencia; species Providencia sp. PROV032. The sequence goes on along the minus strand of NZ_JAMPSX010000002.1, from coordinate 15,657 downwards.
TGATGCCAGGTTTCACAGCGCCCAAATTATTGTGGGTTGCACGTCATGAGCCTGAAATATTCAAGCAGGTTGCTAAGGTATTGCTTCCTAAAGATTATCTGCGTTGGAAAATGACGGGGTTATTTACCAGTGACATGTCCGATGCCTCAGGTACATTATGGCTAGATGTGGCTAAGCGTGATTGGTCTGATGAACTATTGGCTGCAACTAATCTAACTCGTGAACAAATGCCTTCTTTAGTTGAAGGCGCTGAAAAAAGCGGTGTGTTACGGGCGGATTTAGCTTCCCAATGGGGGCTTAGCGCCGATGTAATTATCGCGGGTGGAGGCGGTGATAATGCAGCCTCTGCGGTGGGCGTTGGTGCGATTAATGATGGTGATGCGTTGATTTCTCTGGGCACTTCTGGCGTCATTTTTGTGGTTAATAATCAACTACAAGCCGCACCACACCAAGGCGTCCATGCTTTTGCCCATGCATTGCCAAATCGTTGGCACCAAATGAGTGTGATGTTAAGTGCTGCCAACTGTTTGCGTTGGCTTTGCCAGCTTCTTTCCACAACGGAAAATCAGCTAATGGATGAAGTGGGGCAATTGACCGATGACCAGAAAAAGCAAGCTCCGGTATTTCTGCCTTACCTCTCAGGGGAACGAACGCCCCATAATGACCCTTATGCTATGGGCTCATTTTTTGCGTTGAGAAATGAAACAACTCGGGCCCAGCTTGGTTATGCAGTGATTGAAGGAGTAACCTTTGCTCTGGCAGATGGCATGCAAGTACTTAAACAAACGGGGACGCAAGTAAGCCGCTGTAGTTTAACAGGAGGCGGTGCGCGCAGCCCGGTTTGGGCGCAGCTGATTGCGGATGTTATCGATATACCGATTGTAACCCACCCAGCGAGTTCATCAGGGGCTTTAGGTGCGGCTCGTCTGGCATGGCTGGCGGATGGCGGCAATACAGAAATGGTGTGCCAAAAACCAGAAGTGTTGAATACCTATTTACCACAAAAACAGTACCAAACTTGGTTAAATCAACGGCTTGATGCTTTCCGCTTATTATATCAACAGCAAAAACAAGCAAGAGAATTATTGCCTCAGTAGGCAATTGTGGCGGTGTTTCCCTACACATCACCGCCACAGTTATCTCTTCGCGATTGATTAAAATAACAAAATTAGAATGAGGAAACTGCAATGGAACAGAAGCAGTATTGGCTTGGTCTACCTAAGCATTTGTTCTGGGGTTTTATTGCCATCGCTATTTTTATGAGTGGTGATGGCTTTGAAATGGCTTTTTTATCGAAACATATCACTGATTTAGGGTTTACACCGGCACAATCAGCGATGGTATTTACTGTCTATGGCTTAATGGCAGCCGTTGCCGCATGGGCATCTGGCGTCGTAGCTGAAATTATCACCCCCCTAAAAGCCATGATGATCGGGTTTATTCTCTGGATTGTCATGCATGCCTTATTTATGGCATTTGGCTTAGGCATGAAAAGCTACGGTATGATGTTGTTATTCTATGGGATCCGTGGGCTAGCTTATCCCTTGTTTATCTATTCATTTATGATGATGTTAGTGCAAGTCATCCCTCGAGCGCATCTTGCTGCTGCCACGGGGTGGTTCTGGGCGATGTATTCTGTCGGAATTGGCGTGATTGGGAGCTATTTACCCAGTTTTTCAATTCCAATGATAGGGGAGACAGGAACATTATGGATGGCCATTGGTTGGGTCGCTATTGGTGGTGCAATTGCGTATTTTAGCCTACGCAATGTTCCAGTTGACCGCTCTAAAGTCAATTTACCGATGAAAGATAAAATGGCCGAATTATCGCGGGCTGCCACCATTTTATTTACCAACAAAGACATCTTTATGGCGAGTTTAATCCGTATTATCAATACAATCTCATTGTTTGGTTTTGCGATTATTATGCCATTACTGTTTGTTGACCGTTTAGGGTTTACCATTTCTGAATGGTTACAGATTTGGGCTGTTTTCTTCTTTGTGACTATTTTTACGAATATTTTTTGGGGAATTGTTGGTGAACATATTGGGTGGGTTCGTCAGGTCAGGTGGTTTGGTTGCCTAGGTATGGCAATATCTAGCCTGATGTTCTATTACTTACCGGTTTATTTTGGTCATAATTTTGCCATCGCATTAATACCCGCCATTTTATTAGGTATTTTTGTGGCTGCATTTGTTCCAATGACGGCGGTTTTCCCGAGTATTGAGCCACACCATAAAGGTGCTGCAGTCTCAATTTACAACCTTTCAGCAGGGTTAAGTAATTTTGCCGCACCCGCAATAGCCAGTTTAGTATTACCTTTCTTTGATATTGTGGGTGTTGTTTGGGCATACACTGGTTTATATATCTTTGCAGGAATACTGACATTTTTTATTAAAGTGCCACAACCTGGATTTGAAAATAATCGCAAAATAAAATCAGTGAAGTCGATGACAGAACAACAAACCAGTCATTAATTTACTTTATCTAATATTTATCAAGTCCTGTAGATAGTGAATATCTATGGGGCTTTTCTTTATTTAAAGAAACGCTATTGTCGTGACAAAGTAAATTGCAGGTGAAGGGATATCGTCCTTTACAACAGCAATATAAAGAGAAACGGTTTAAAAAGAAAATAAAGTAGAATATTTCCTATAAATAGAAATATGATTCATATTTATAAGGTGATTTTTTATCTTGTTGCGATTTTTATTGAAAATACAGCACTGGACAATAGAATATAATTTCATAGATTAAAAAATAATCTATAGTTGATTCGTTTATCAAAAGAAATTTAAATGACATAAAATATTAGCTTACAAACCTGCATTTAGAGAATATTAAGGCACTTGCCCCATTTCGATGTTATATCTGACTATTAAATTCACTGTATACCTTTATTCCAAGCAATTTAAATCCTGTTTGACTCTCTATACATCTGAATTTTCGGTGTTATGATGAATTTTGTTGCAATTTTGTATGTTTGCAGCGAAATACTCTCTATATTGGTGTTTTGTTGTACCAATTAAAATTTATAATTCAATCTTAATTAAAATTAACAGTTTATAATATTAAAAAACAATCTAATAAAAAAAGATAAATGCGGGGAAAAAGTTATGTCACAGATGTTAGCTCTGTTTCTGATAGTTGGGATATTATATATAGGGGATGCGATAGCCGTTAGGACTAAGGCTTGGATCCCCTCCGTATTTGTATGCGCAGTGCTCTTTCTTTTAGGTTATTGGACTATTTTCCCGAAAGACATTGTAAGTATTGCCGGTATTCCTCAAGTAGTTGCGGTGACCTTGATGTATTTGTTAATTACAAATATGGGAACCTTATTATCGCTAAAAGAATTGTTGCGCCAATGGAAAACCATTCTTATCTCCTTAGCTGGGATTTTAGGTATCATTTTCTTAACCTTTATTATTGGGGTTGCCTTATTTGATTTAAACACGGTATTAGTTGCAGTTCCTCCGCTAGTTGGCGGTATTGTTTCTTCGTTAATTATGTCAAAAGGTGCAGCTGAGGCAGGTTTGGTTGACCTTTCGGTTTTCGCAATCTTAATTTACGTTATGCAGGGATTTGCTGGCTATCCATTAACAGCCATAATGTTAAAAAAAGAAGGACGCCGGGTTCTAGAGAAATATCGAAGTGGCCAATGGCAGGAAACTTTATCAGTTGATGGCGCCAAAGAGGTTGAAGTGAAAACGGTGGTATCTGAAGATGAAATGCCACGTATGTTTAAAAAAATTCCTAATCACTATAACACCAGCTATTTTAAATTCTTGCGCTTAGCGGCGGTAGGGTATTTGGCTTATTTGGCGTCGTCCTTTGCTGCTCCTTATGTGAGTATTAGCCCATTTGTATTGTGTTTATTATTTGGTGTTATTGCCTCTTCATTAGGTTTCTTAGAAAGACAGCCGCTACAAAAAGCCAATGGCTTTGGGTTCGCAATTATGGCTTTAATGTTGTTTATCTTTGATACATTAAACCATGCGACCCCGGATATGTTATTACGCCTAGTTTATCCGATGGTGGTGTTAATTTGTGCTGCGGTTATTGGGATGTACCTTGCATCATGGGTCGTTGGTAAAATATTAGGTGTTACCAAAGAAATGGCGTTTGCCGTTGCGCTAACGGCATTATATGGTTTCCCAGCAGATTACATTATTACGAATGAAGCAATAAATGCATTAACGAAAGACGAAAAAGAACGCCAAGTATTAACTAGCCATATGTTAGGGCCGATGCTAGTTGGTGGCTTTATTTCTGTGACCATGGTGTCTGTCGTGCTAGCCGGTATCATGGTGGCTTATATTGTTCCAATTGCAGGGTAAAAAATAATGGAAACAAGTACTTCAAGAATTCAGCGCCATTTAGAACAGTTGGCAGAATACACCGCGACTCCGGGTCAGGGTACTACGCGGATGAGCTACAGCGAACAAGATAAACAAGCTCGTGCTTATCTCAAACAAGAAATGGCTGCGCTAGGCTTGCAAGTCCGTGAAGATGCGATAGGCAATATCTATGGGCGTTTAGAAGGCCTGCAAGCTGATTTACCTGCGGTTATTGTGGGCTCTCATTTCGACTCAGTTCCTCATGGCGGGGCATTCGATGGCCCCGCGGGGATTGTTACGGGTTTGGATGTTGTCGCGCGCATTCGCGAGCAAAACTTAACACCAAAGTATCCCTTAGAAGTGATCGCATTAGTTGAAGAAGAAGGTACCAGTTTTGGCCGCGGTTTGATGGCGTCGAGTGTAATAACAGGGCTGATAGGCACAAAAGAATTATACCAATTGAAAGATAGTCAGGGCGTGAGCGCCGCGAAACGTATGGCTGATGCAGGGTTCAATGCAGACAATGCATCCCAAGCGGTGCTTGACCCTAAAAAGGTTAAAGCATTTTTAGAGCTACATATCGAACAAGGCCCAGTATTAGAACAGGCCAATGAAGATGTAGGGATCGTAGAAACCATCGTTGGTATCAGTCAGTTAGAAATTAAACTGACAGGTAAAGCTGGCCATGCAGGTACCACGCCAATGAATATGCGAGCCGATGCATTAGTGTGTGCGAGCCAAATTATTAGCCATATCCCTGAACTCGCAAAAGCAGCAGGGGATAATACGGTTGCGACCGTGGGACGTTTAGCGGTATTGCCGAATGGGGCGAATGTCATCCCAAGCGAAGTCACCTTTAGCGTCGATATCCGTTCTAAAAATGATGTCGCTTTACGTAAAGTGATTGAGCAACTAATTGAGTTAACAGAACAAATTAGTAATTCGTTAGCCATTTCAAGCGATATTGTTCAGCCGTTATATGTTCAGCCAACGGAGCTCAATAGCGATATTCACCAACTGATGCGACAGCATGCCAGCGACCAAAACTTACGTTTTCGTTCAATGGTCAGTGGTGCAGGGCATGACACAATGATTTTTGCGGGTATAACTCAAACAGGGTTGATATTTGTGCCAAGCCGTAATGGGTTAAGCCATCATCCAGATGAATGGACGGATTATGCACAAATTGCACGCGGGGCAGATGTGATGTTTGCTACTGTAAAATCATTAATAGAATGCTAATTAATAAATTAGCTAGATAAAGTATCTGACTGTGTAATAGGGTAAAAGGTAGAAAAATGATCAACAAAACAATTGCAGCTGCAATCAAAAAACACACTCCTGAAATGATTGCTTTTCGTCGTGATCTACACGCTCACCCTGAACTACCGTTTGAGGAAATACGTACCACAAAACGTATTGCTGAAGAATTAGACAAGATTGGAATAGCGTATCGATTAACCGAACCTACAGGCGTTATTGCTGAAATTAAAGGCGGTAAGCCGGGCAAAACGGTTGCTCTACGTGCAGATATCGATGCATTACCCGTTTTAGAGTTAAATGATTCATTAGAATATAAATCAACAATTGAAGGAAAAATGCATGCTTGTGGCCATGATGCTCACACCGCAATGCTATTAACCGCAGCCAAAGCGCTATATGAGGTGCGTGAAGAATTAGCGGGTAATGTACGTTTAATTTTCCAACCTGCTGAAGAGATTGCTCAAGGCGCATTAGCTATGATCAAGCAAGGTGCAATCGAAAATGTCGATAACGTTTTTGGCATGCATATTTGGACAACCACACCATCTGGAAAAGTGTCTTGCAATGTGGGTGGGTCTTTCGCATCCGCGGACTTACTGAAAGTCACTTTTAAAGGACGGGGTGGCCATGGTTCAATGCCAGAGGCCACCATTGACGCTGCGGTTGTTGCGTCTGCATTTGTTATGAATTTACAAGCGATAGTTTCCCGAGAAACGTCTTCTTTAGAGTCAGCGGTGGTCACGATAGGTAAAATGGATGTCGGGACTCGCTTTAATGTCATCGCTGAAAATGCGGTGTTAGATGGCACGGTACGTTGTTTTGATATTGAAACTCGTAACCGCATCGAAGCGGCTATCCGTCGTTATGCGGAACACACGGCGGCTATTTATGGGGCGACGGCACACGTTGATTATATCTATGGGACATTACCAGTTATCAATGAAGAGCGGAGCGCGTTACTGGCTCAATCCGTGATTTCGCAAGCTTTTGGTGAGCAAGCGCTGATTAATGAAAGACCGACACCGGGTGGTGAAGATTTCAGCTTCTACATTGAAAATATCCCAGGATGCTTTGCTCTACTAGGCACAGGAAATGCCGAAAAGGACACTCAATGGGCACATCATCATGGCTGCTTTAATATTGATGAAGACACGATGGCGACAGGTGCTGAGCTTCATGCTCAGTATGCATGGAGCTATTTACAGCAACAGGAGTTTTAATTGAGCCTGTTAATGCTATTAGGGTTAGTTGTTTTACCAATACCAGGATTACCACTAACCCTACTGCCGATTTATTTTGGTTATTAAGATAAGTTAAGAGCGCGAATAGCGGCGAGTTGTGTAGCCGCTATTAATTATGATGAATAAAAATAGCGTCTCTTAAACGTTGTTGTTGTTCAAATCGTTGTTCTTGGTTGATTTGCGGATCATGGGATAGCTGCATTAGCATTTCATTCATATTATGAACTGAGTTTTCATCAATCAATCGATTTACTTTTTCAACAATTTCATCATAGTAGGACATCACACTGACTCCAATTAATATTCACTACAGCTATCATAACGCAAAATCTATTTGGGTAGATAGGCGGTTAATTCTGTTTATCGATCACCATAACTGCCATCGTATTCGGTTCTAAGGCTCGCATTATATGGGGCTCATCTCCGGGGTAGTGAATATAGTCACCGACTTGTAATTCAACAGGATTATCCAATGGGCCGACTAATGCTCTACCAGACATAATAATGATGTGCTCGCTAACGCCACGCATATGAGGCTCTGAAATACGGTCTCGCCCGGGCTGGGCCACCACAGTGTAAATATCGCGTCGCGAATCAGCAGGGGCAGACGAGAGCAAAAAGGCCAAATAATTTGCGTGCTCAGCACTAACAGGTATTGCCTCCCCATGGCGGATCACCGTGACAGCTTCTTGTTTTTCTTCAATTAATCGCGCGAAAGGAATATCCAACGCCACACAAAGTGCCCATAAGGTTTCAATACTTGGGTTACCACTACCCGATTCCAATTGAGAAAGTGTCGATTTAGCGATACCTGCTTTGCGAGATAGTTCTGATAGGGATAGCCCGCTTTTTTGTCTTTCACGAACAAGGGCTTTCGAAATCAACTCAATGGGAGGAGAAGGTAGATTCAATTTTCATTTCCTATTTAGATTGCACTTTACACTACATGTCGACATAATGAACGAATGTATTATATATCGAACGGTCTAGGAATGCTAACGTCAATAAGCTCAACATTAAATCATAGCACAGTGAAAAACATAGCTCTTGTCTGTTTTGCTGACTTAATTGTCGGCATTTCTTATGGCGCATTGGCGCTTTCACAAGGATTTGACTGGTGGGTACCACTCACTTTATCTATTTTGGTGCTCGCAGGGGCGTCTGAGTTTTTGTTTATCGGTGTTATTTTTGCAGGAGGTAGCCCGCTTTCGGCTGCACTTGCAGGGTTATTAGTGAATTCACGACATATTCCTTTTAGTTTTGCGACCAGTGATTTAACGGGTAAGGGAGCAAAGTCATTACTGGGCTTTCACATCATGAATGATGAGAGCGTTGTATTTGGTTTAGCTCAAGAAACTGAATCAGAAAAACGTGCGGCTTTTTGGTTGTGTGGAATAGGTATTTTACTGTGTTGGCCAATAGGTGTCGTAATAGGTGAGGTATTGGGTAGCTTTATCAGTGATACACATATATATGGGATGGATGCGATGTTTCCTGCGATTATTTTAGCGCTTTCCTTGCCTGCACTCTCAGATAAACGCCTGCGGTTAACTGCAATAATTGGTGCGGTCATCGCGGTTGCAACTACACCGATATTGCCTGCAGGGATCCCTGTATTACTCGCACTATTGAGCTTGGTTATTTATATAAGGAAATAAATGATGACAAATAACCCATGGTTAATTATTAGCGGTATCTTACTGCTGGCGGTTGGTACTTATTTAATGCGAGCATCAGGGGCTTTGCTGCGCGGTCGAGTAGTCCTTTCGGAGAATAGCAAAGTATTATTTTCAGCAGCAGCTATTGTTATTTTATTCTCGGTTGCAGCCACATCTACGTTATTTTCCGGTGATGAAGTTTCTGATTGGCCTAAAATTGTAGGGGTGTTAGTGGCAGGGATACTGACATGGTTTAAAAAGCCATTTATTATCATTGTCTTGTCAGCTGCGATTGTGACTGCGTTACTTAGGTTAATTTGAGACTAACTTGAGGTTAATCTGAGCTATTTAACCTGAAGAGAGGGTACTATGAACAATGGACTGAACCGCCGCTAATTTGAATCGTGCTGATTTATGTAAGCTTTATAACCAACAGATAAAATAGCCAACAGATAAAAAAAGTAGCCCCGACTTGAAAGGAGTGGGGCCACTGAAATTTACTCAGTTAGATCTTTTATTGTTTCAGAAGAGCCATTTTTTTGGACAGAGGCAATCCCTTTAAGCGCAGATTGCTTCGATGCATACATTTCACTTTTAGCAATCACTTCGTGATTTGCTGCTTTTAAAACGAAATAGTAAGGCTGAGCAACGTCTTTAGTGGATTTTTTTAATTCAAAATACCCCATGATAAGCTCCTGATTTTCTATTGAAAGGATGTCAAACAAAGTGTTAATAAGTCGCAGTTATTAACAATCTGCTTGAATTAAGATTAGTCGCTATTAGGTGTTATTACTAGGGGAAAGGGTTCAATTCAGATAAACTTTTTTCTAAAAAAAAGCCCCTGTGATACAGAGGCAATCGTAGGATATATAGAACTCTTTATTATTTAACTAAAATATCGGTTTTTACTCTCTACAGCTATCTGGTTGTACTTATCGATATAAAAGGTTTTGCCGATAACTTAATTAATATTCATTAATATTAACTATTGATTTGCTGCTGGCGCGCTAATCGGTTTCGGTGTTGGCATCGTATTCATTGGTTTAAATTCAGGGACTTCCGTCACGGTAACTTTGACAATATAGCGTTTGCCATCTTCAATTTTTGGGGTATTATTGACCAGTTTTTTTGCAGTTTCATTTGGTGTCGTCGTTTGTTCTGCAACGCTATATATTATGTTGTGGTGGTTACCCATGTGTTGACGAGGCATTTTCTGGTTAACGCCATTTGCTGCCGCGGTAAAACCCACGGTTAATAATGCTAATGCTAATAAACCGGTATTTAATTTTTTCATTTCAATTTCCTCTGTATTGTTGATGAGTAAATCATTCACCAATTCATTTTGCCCCGCAATCGCTTTTACCTCCCCTGACGGAAGCTCCATAATTACTGCACTTTTTATTCAAGCTTGTTCCATAATTTTTATAAAACAGTGGGTTAGTAGACGATAATTTACATTTTTAGACCACTTGTGCTAATGCAAATTTCAGTGCTGGAGACATCAAGGAGGATCGTCTAGGATGATAAGTTAGGTTCGTAAAACTCTTACAAAGTGAGTGTGTATGTCAGATAAAAAAATTCCCCTTTCTTTACTCGATCTTGCGCCAATTATTGAGGGTTCCACAGCGAAAGAGGCCTTTGCTCATTCCCTTGACATCGCCCAACTCGCAGAAAAACTGGGTTATCACCGCTATTGGTTAGCGGAACACCACAATATGACGGGGATCGCCAGCGCTGCTACGTCGGTATTGATTGGCTACCTTGCTGCGAATACGCAATCACTACGACTCGGTTCTGGTGGCGTGATGTTGCCGAACCATTCACCGTTGGTGATTGCAGAGCAATTTGGCACATTAAATACACTTTACCCTGAGCGTATCGATTTAGGCATAGGACGTGCGCCAGGAAGTGATCAACGAACGATGCAAGCGTTACGCCGCCATATGAATACGGATATCGATAATTTTCCTCAAGATGTGGCTCAAATTGTCAATTGGTTTGATGCAACTAACCCAGATCCAGCTGTGCGTCCCGTTCCAGGATTTGGTGAAAAAATCCCCGTTTGGTTATTGGGTTCAAGCTTATACAGTGCAAGGCTAGCCGCGCAAATGGGACTGCCATTTGCCTTTGCTTCCCATTTTGCCCCTGATTTATTGTTGCAGGCGCTGGATGTTTATCGTGCTAATTTCCAGCCATCGCAGAGACTCTCTAAGCCGTATGCGGTGGTGTGCATCAACATCATTGCCGCGGACACTCAACGTGAAGCGGAGTTTTTATTTACCTCGATGCAGCAAGCGTTTGTCATGTTACGTCGTGGCCAGCCTTCTCAATTGCCTGCACCGGTCGAGAGTATGGAAAATATCTGGTCGCCTGCCGAGGAATTTGGTGTTCAACAAGCACTAGGTATGTCATTGGTAGGGGATAAAACTAAAGTACGCCATGGGCTAGAAACGATATTGCGACAAACTCAAGCCGATGAAATTATGGTCAATGGCCAAATTTTTGATCATCAAGCTCGTTTACACTCTTTTGAGTTGGCAATGCAGGTCATGAACGAAATTATGTAATGTATATAGTGGAATGCTTAACACCAATGCAAGGACGCATTTTCAGGCTGGGTTTAAAAAAAGATAACCCAGAAAAATCTGGGTCATTGACGGCTAGCAAGCTATTTGTGGTTGATGAGGCTCTAAAGGGGGTAAACCATGAGCAGCACGTGCTCTATCGCAGGCCTCATTGTAAATACCATCCTGCCAAGATTGTTCGAACTCACGACACGGTGTGGGTCTTTGTGCATAAATCGAACAAGAGACACACTCACCAATAGTGCCTTCTAAGGCCTTACAGCGAGTATTTTGTTTTTGATTAGTCCCCTGCATACAACTCATAAAGGGGGTGACCTGCTCGGTTAAATGTTGGGGCACAATACCGCCTCCACTTTCAGCTTCAGCCCAATAAAAAGAGACGCGAAAATAGGCACAACACGCACCGCAGCTGACACAAGGGTTATCTGAAGGATCAGTTTTTAGGATATGGACATTATTAGTCATATTAAAAAACCATAAATGATTGTTGATAAATCCCCATAGGAAATGGGGGGACGCAACACAAGCAGGAAGCTCAAGAAAACGTTGCTCAGGTTTTATTATCTTACGAAATTCCAGTTTATTGCAATATTACTTAGCACAAAAAACTGGTTTTTTTGATATTATCCAAGGTAAATAAAATCAGCATGTTTATAACAACGATAAAAAAACCTGCCGAAGCAGGTTTCTGATATAGATAACAGTTTAATTATTAAACATGTTTTAATTCAGCATCATCATCTTGGTTAAATACAGTTTTATCTGTTTCCCCCATCAGCTGGCTGGTCACTGTGCCAGCTGTCATTGAACCACTGACATTCAATGCAGTACGGCCCATATCAATTAACGGTTCAACTGAAATTAATAGGGCAACTAATGTGACAGGTAAACCCATCGCTGGAAGTACAATTAACGCTGCAAAAGTTGCACCGCCACCGACACCGGCAACACCCGCTGAACTGATAGTAACGATACCAACGAGTGTTGCTATCCAGAGTGGGTCGAATGGGTTAATGCCCATTGTTGGTGCGACCATCACGGCTAACATTGCAGGGTAGATACCCGCACAACCATTTTGCCCAATTGTTGCACCAAAGGATGCAGAGAAACTAGCAATCGATTCAGGGATACCAAAACGACGTGTTTGTGTTTCAATATTCAGTGGAATACTTGCAGCACTTGAACGGCTAGTGAATGCAAAGGTTAAAACAGGGCCTGCTTTTTTAAAGAACTTAATCGGGTTCAAGCCTGTTGTCGCAACTAAAATGCCATGTACAACAAACATAATGCCTAACGCAACATAGGACGCAATAACAAAAGTTCCTAGGTTGATGATGTCATGTAAGTTTGAACTTGCTACGACTTTAATCATCAGCGCCATCACACCATACGGCGTTAAACGCATGACTAAACGAACTAATTTCATTGCCCAAGCCTGCATAACATCAATCGCTGCTAAGGCTTTTTCACCACGTTCTTTATCGTCTTTAAACAATTGTAGTGCGGCAACACCCAGGAAGGCGGCAAAAATAACGACACTAATAATTGATGTTGGGTTTGCACCCGTTAAATCCGCAAATGGATTTTTGGGAATAAACGATAAAATTAGTTGAGGTACGGTTAAGTCGGAAACTTTCCCAATATAGTTGCTTTCTATTGCAGATAAACGCGCTGTTTCGGATTGACCTTGAACTAAGCCTTCTGCAGTTAAACCGAATACATTGGCAATTAAAATACCTACTAACGCTGCAATAGCAGTGGTAAATAACAAGGTGCCAATTGTTAAAAAGCTTATTTTACCCAGCGAAGACGCTTTATGTAGCCTTGCCACTGCACTTAGTATTGAAGCAAACACCAATGGCATAATCACCATTTGTAATAGCTGCACATAACCATTTCCGACAATATTAAACCACAGAATGGAGTCTTTTACCGTTTGGTGGCCACTGCCATATACGAGGTGCAGTACTACCCCATAGGCAACACCGAAAACCAGGCCAACTAACACTTTCTTAGATAGGCTCCAGCCTTTAGCCCCTAGTTTTGCTAACAGTATTAGTAGTGCTACAAAACCGAGCACATTAATAATTAAAGGAATATTCATTCCGAACTCCAAATCATATTTTTATAAGGTATGTTACTTGCCCTTTAGTCCTTATTGGTTATAAGGATTTAGTTGCTTCAAACAACTGGTTATATGTTATCAGCTGATAAAACACATTTCTTATACCAAAAAGTAATAAGATAGTATTATTCATACTTACATTATATTACAAAACTATAATTTATGTGGGGAGATATGTATCTATTTGATTATGAATATATTTTATAATCACATCAATATGACTATAAAAATCGAATTGATAACCTGCAGGTAACAAGCAGGCACAAACAGTCAAAACAATGGCGACAAAGCGTTCTCCACGTTGGCTATTTTTACCGCGGATCATGGGAAAACAAAAACGCTGGGGGAGTGGCCATAGTAATGGTACTCCAGAAGGAGTGAGCATATCGGCGACGAGATGACTGATATAGCCCAATAAAAAGGCTTGAATAATATCATTTGGGATTGCCCATTCAGCAGGTAGCCATTGATAACAAGAAATCATCAAGAGAAACCATGCAACTAGACTATGAGTAAACCCTCGGTGCCCACACAACTTGGAAATGGGTAATGAAAAAATTCGCAGTAGTCGTCCAGGAATTGAAGAAGGGTGGTCAATATCGGGCAATAATGCGCCTAATAAGACGCCTGGAACCATGTGCAGCCAATCACCATAAGCAATCTCTGGGGTGATTTGAAGTTTATGAGCCATTATCAAAGAGGCGACGGAAAAAAGCAGATGCCCTTCAGCTGTCATGGTGGATAAAATACCATCTGTTTATCTATACAGTTGATTGGCAGTATAAAGTGTTTGAAAAGAATATGATAGTAGTAGAAAGGTAAAAAAACTCTTATTTATTAGCAGATAAGGGAAGAATTTTATAATTTTACATAATTCCCCTACCTAAGCTCGATAGGGGAGAACACTTATTAAGCACACAAAGTATTTTTAACGTAAATGTTCAGCTTTTAAGTCATTCAGTGAGGCCAATTTGATATCCGCTAAACCAAAGCGCGGGTCATTAAAATGTTTGCTATCAGGTACTACAATTGAACGCATTCTGGCGGCCTTTGCAGAAATCATACCGTTAAATGAATCTTCTAATGAAACGCAATTGACGGGTTTAGTCGATAACTCAGCTGCGGCTTTAAGATAAACTTCAGGATGAGGTTTACTCAAAGGTAAATCAGACGCAGAAATAACCGCAGAGAAATAGTCACGAATATCCAGAAGGTTTAATACTTTTTCCAACATATACAAAGGAGAGGCAGAAGCCAGCGCAATTTTTAAATCCATTGAACGGCAAAGTTCCATGGCATGCTGCACTCCGGGTAGAATAGGGCGAGTTTCTTCAACTAAGCCAACAACACGGTCAATGATACGTTGTGTGGCTTCTTCTTGGCTGCATCCTTGCCAAGGGGAGGCGTGGTACCAAAGCTCCACCACATGGTCAATACGTAAACCTAAAGTATCAGGCAGGGTATCTGCAATTGAAACGTCGACACCCAATTGTGAAAAAATCTCAAGTTCAGCCTGTGCCCAAAAAGGTTCCGAGTCGATCAGTAAACCATCCATATCAAAAATGACCGATTGGATGGGAAGATTATGGTACATGTCAAAACTCCATTCATGTCGTATCTATTAGCGAAGGAGCAATGATATCAGTAAACTGACCTCAAGCGTATTACTTGGGTTAGTATTAAAACAATATTCGGACTGCATGAAGTAGAAATATCATGATAAAGGAGAACCACACTATTTTGATTAGTCTGAAAGTCTAAACATTGTTATCAATTATGAATTGAAATTTGGAGGCAATGATTATTTTCAGCTATGATTAGCCTTGAGAAATCTTTGTAAAAACTTATTAAAAATAATAACGCTGAGGAAAAGCAGTAATGAATTACCATAATGCTAATTATGTCGCAGTCGGCAAACGTATTCTGGGTTGGGTTGTTTTTCTGTTAGCATTAATTTCGACATTGGCGTCTTTAATTAAATTGGCTGGCATGAAGGGGCTTGCAGGTGAAGGGATCAATGCTGTTGCTAATGATTTTATTAAATTAATGGCGGAAATGACCCGTCAAACTACACCATTCCTAAATTTCTTTTGGAATAATTCACCAGTACCTCAAGTCGCTAATGGGTTTTCCGGTAGCAATATCAGCTTTATCATCATTTTTATTTTTATTTTTGTTGGGTTAGCATTAAGTGCATCAGGTTTGCGAATGTACCGACAAATTAAGTTTATTCGTGAAAGCTTAGAAGATCACGTGATTATAGAAAAAGCAAAAGGCATAGATATTTCGAAAGAAGAGCTTGAAGCAAAGGTGACTATTCCACGACACACGATTTTCACTCAATTTTTTCTTCTTTATTTTTGGCCAATTGTATTGGGGGTAGGGTTGTATTTTCTTTTGCGCTTCCTTAATTGGTAATTTTCGTCATACTTCGAACTGTAGCTG
>NZ_JAMPSX010000001.1:0-123018 GCF_028484875.1 Providencia sp. PROV032 | reverse complement strand
TTCCCCAAACTATCCTCAATTGCCGCCTTGCCACAGTTCGAATTATTTAGAAAATTAATTATTCGTTATACATAACGCTAAAAAATTTACTTTTCACTCAGTAGGTTATCAATAATCGTGTGTGCTTGCTGGTAGCTTTGTTCGTTACCAAAGATATGGGCTTGGTTGAGTAGATAATAGAGCTGATATATTGGCTGTCTATCTAAAAAGCCATTGGGAAGCGGCCAAACGCTTTGGTAGCCATCAATAATTTGGATCGGAAGATCTTGATATAATGGCAACATCGCAATATCACACTCCCTATCACCCCAATAACATGCGGGGTCATACAGCACCCCTTCAAGATTTTGAGTGATAGCACAGTTAGCCGGCCATAAATCACCATGTAATAAAGAGGGCTGTGGTTGATGCCCAGCAAGTTTGTCCTTAACAATATCGACAATTTGCTGAATATCAGCAAATACCATTCCTTTTTCAGAGGCGAGTTGTAATTGTAAGCCAATACGCTTTTCTGCAAAAAATGAATTCCAACGCTTTTCCCAGCCATTAGGTTGTACAATTGTGCTTAGCATAGTATCAAAATCAAACCCATAACTAGGCTGTTCTTCCCATTGATGTAAACGCGCTAATTGTTGACCAAAATGCCATGCATTAGTGTTATCGAAAGGTTTGAGAGGGAAATATTCGAGCAGAAGAAAACTGTGGTGCTTATTGCTGCCAACGCCGTAAACCTTAGGAACGGTTATTGTTTGGCTTTTAGCGAGCATTTCAAGTTGTTCAGCCTCTTGTTTAAATAAAGGCAAAAACTCACGCCGGTTTTGTTTAATAAACACGGTGTGTTCACCATAGTCAATTCTTAACGTATGGTGAATATCACCACCAGACAGAATGACTTTGTTACGTAGCTCCGCCTCTCCTAAGTGTTCACTTAATAAACGACACATTGCTTGCCACATGACTCACCTCGCTCTGCTTTGGTCTTCATTAATATAATACTATAGCGACAGTTTAGGAATTAACAGTGATAATTGTTTAAAAAGAAGAAGCTATCACGAAATTATAGAACAATTATTAGGTGAATAAATATTAATCTAGCCTATGTTCAGCCAAATGAGAATGTTCAGATAATTTAGCCTGAGCTCAAGATCTTGACGCCATTTGTGAGCGATTTCAGGTAAACTGCAAAAAATACTTTCATACTTAAGGAGTGCTATGAACACGGATTTTCAAAAACCGCGCTGGTTAAGAGACTTACTGCGATTTATTCCGCTGAAAAGCCAGTTTGTTCTATTTGGTAATGTTCGAGACCTACAAGCCAGCGAAATTGCACCCACTATAGTGACACCGCTGCCATTTAACCAAGCACTCTTTAATCACTTATTTCAGGCAGGATATGCCTATGTGATTACCTACACGCCACTTATTGGCTTCCAATGCGTGGCAAACCCCAAAGAAAATCCGCAAGCGAGTGCTACATTGATGCAAAACTTAGGTTTGCATATGGCTGATGATAAAGCCGCTGGTGGTATTGATATGCTAAATCATTTGCTGGAAAAATTTATTAACTACAAGCAGCAGCCAATTGCATTATGTATTGATTTCGCCTCTTGCTTGATTTCCCATCGCGATAACCTAACTCCAGCTGAGCACAGCTTATTTACTCGGGCTCTGATGGTTTCTCATCAAGCTAAAACGCGACCAGCAGGGGAAAATAACCAACCGTTTTACAATTCTATTTTTTGGATTGTGGAGAAAGAGACTGACTTGCCGGATTGGTTTTTAGTCAATAACCCTCGAATAAGAGTCATTCCTGTGGCGAAGCCTGATAACCAAATTCGTCGGGTGCTCACGCCGATGCTGCTAGCTTCTTTGACTGATATTAATGGCATAGAGCAGGCAGATAAAGACAGCTTATTTAATGACTTTATTGATGAGACAGAAGGACTCTTATTACTGGACTTAACGGCGATAGTGCAGCTAGCGCGGATTGAAAATGTCCCTGTGACGCGAATTAGTGATGCAGTAAGACGTTACAAAGTGGGAATAACGGAAGATCCGTGGAAAAAAATCGATAAACAGAAAATACATGACGCGCCACAGATAATTTCTCGCCGAGTTAAAGGCCAACAACATGCCGTCACCCATTTATTGGATATCATTAAACGTGCCATGACGGGAGTGGGGGGGCATAAAGGAGGCCGACCTCGGGGCGTTTTATTTTTAGCGGGGCCAACGGGGGTAGGAAAAACAGAACTGGCGAAAACAGTGACTCAATTGCTATTTGGTGATGAAAGTGCCTACATCCGTTTTGATATGTCTGAATTTAGCGCTGAACATGCAGACCAGCGCTTAATTGGTGCTCCTCCCGGCTATGTCGGGTATGACTCTGGTGGTGAATTGACGAATGCCATCCGTGAAAAGCCATTTAGTGTGGTGTTGTTTGATGAGATAGAAAAAGCACATCCGCATTTGATGGATAAATTTCTACAAATTATTGATGATGGCGTGTTGACATCAGGCCGTGGAGATCGTGTCTATTTCTCGGAATCTTTAATTATTTTCACGTCAAATCTCGGTATTTATCGTTTAGATGCGAATGGTGAGAGAGTAGCGAATGTGCAACCCAGTGAGCCTTTTGAAACGGTGACACGCAATGTGAAAAGTGAGATCGAACGTCATTTTAAATTAGTACTAAATAGGCCTGAGTTACTCAATCGAATTGGGGAAAATATTATTGTTTTTGATTTTATTCGCCCCGATGTGGCACAACAAATATTTGAGCAAATGGTGGACAATATTCTTTCTGGTTTGGAAAAACAATCGCTGACGATCACCATTTCCCCACAAGCAAAAGAAACGCTAAAACAGCATTGTTTAGCCGATTTATCGAATGGGGGGCGAGGAATACGCAACCAATTGGAAAGCTACCTAATTAACCCGTTATCTCGTGCTATTTTTGACCAAGATTTACAACCTAATTCGGCCTATCAAATCGTCGAAATAACCACAGGTGAAACCACCCAAATCACTTTAGCTGCGATGGGTAATTGATGTGATGAATATTAGTATTTCACGAATTCATTTTCCAATTATGGCTCTAGGCCCCGGAAAACGTATTGGTATCTGGTTTCAAGGCTGCTCATTACGCTGTAAAGGCTGCCTTTCTCCTGATACATGGCAAGTGAAAGACAATAACATCACGGTAGAACAATTACTGGAACAGATCACTGAGTGGCTACCATTGGCGGATGGCATCACGATTTCAGGGGGAGAGCCGTTTGAGCAGCCGGAAGCGTTATTTTCATTAGTCAGAGGGCTCAAACAGCGAACGGATGCGGATATTTTGGTTTATAGCGGTTATCAATGGGAACACATCGAAGAGAGTGTTTCACAAATGTCGCCCTATATTGATGCGTTAATCAGTGAGCCCTTCAAAGTGGCGCTTCCGCAAACCCAAATGCTTAAAGGTAGTGATAATCAACAATTACATATGCTGACGCCATTAGGTAGGACGCGGTTTATAGCATATCAGCGTGCGACGACAGCCGAGGATAAAGTGTTGGATTTAGCGTTTGACGAAACTGGGCGGCTATTTTTGGCTGGTGTTCCTGAACGTGACGATATGTTGCGCCTGCGTACTCTGATTGAACAGCAAGACCAGTCTTTGCAACAACTAAAAAAATAACTAATTGGATGAATGGATGACCATGATACGTTTTTGCCCTCACTGCCAAACAGAGCGACCGTTAACTGAGATTTTTTGTGCTGGGCAAATTAAAACACCGCAAGGAGATAATCAGCTTTGTGGTTGGGATTTAACCCTTGAACCCATTCATGAGTCTGGTTGGCGTCCTATTGATGTACCCAATAGCTCGGTTGAGCGTCCACAACTCCATATCGATGAAAACAATCAGAATAACCAAATTATTGAGCAAAGAGTTTGTGTGAACGGGCATCCAATGGGTGAGGGGGATTTCATCTGCCTCGAATGTGGGGAAGATGCCGCTGTTGAACTTAGAAATACTGAGGAACCATCTCAAACACGGATAGGCAATTGGCGACTTGAGCGACGTATTAACCAAACTGATAGTCCAAGGGAACGTTACTTAGTTACACATATTGAAAGTGAAAAAAGTGGCGTACTAACCTTATATCAAAAAGGTGAAGAACCTGATCCCACTATTTACCAAGTACTTCAACTGATCCCAACAGACCACGTGCCTGAGTTTTATGAAACGGGTCGCTGGGAAAACCGTGCTTGGCATGTGACAGAATTACTGGAAGGTGGCTCACTCAACCAATTTATTCAGCAAGGGGATTTTTGGCAACCTCATGAAATTCCAAAATTAGTTGAGGAAATGGGGCAAGCGATAGCGGCATTTACCGAGCATGGTTTGCGCCATCGTAATCTGTGTCCCGCTAATTTATTGATCCGCAGCCGTGAGCCTTTAGATATCGTGGTTATTGAATATGGCTCTGCGAGTTTGTCTGAATTTGACCTTGATATCGTAACACCTTTGGATATTTCCCGTTATAGCGCACCAGAAACTTTAGCTGGCGGTGTGAGTGCTGCATCAGACTGGTGGAGTCTCGGGGTTATTCTATTAGAGCAACTAACCCGAGGGCAGTGTTTCGCCCAAATTCATGATAATGCATTTTTAATCCAAGTCATGACCAATGGTGTTGATTTACCTGATGATTTAGATCCCAACTTACAACTATTATTACGTGGATTACTGTGTCGGGATCGTTTTTTACGTTGGCAATGGCCGCAGGTGTCTGCGTGGTTGGAGGGGAAAGCCGTCCAAGCCCCACAAACCGCGATAGCAGGCTCGCCAGCTCAATACCATCAAGTCCAGTTTGCAGGTCAGCAATTTTCTCAGCCAGATACTTTTGCCATGGCTGCTGGTGAACAAGCGCATTGGGATGATGCAGTCCAATTTTTGTTACGCGGGGAGTTAACATCATGGCTCGCAAAATTTGATAATAGTCAGGAGCAGCTCAAGCAACTTCAGGGCTTTTTAGACAGTGAAAAATCGCTAGATGAGTCTGAGCAGAGTGAAATAAATCAAGATATTAAGCTCACTCTAGCCTTAAAAATCCTCAACCCGAATATGCCATTTATTTATCGTGGTGAAATTATTACGCCTGCATGGTTATTAGAACAACCCGCTCTTGCCTATGCACTCATTAGCGAGCCATTAAATCAACACATTCAGTATATTGATCCACAACATTGGCTCGTACAGCTCTACCATCGTCAATGTTTAGTACGCCAACGCGCTGAACAATTGAATATATTACTCAATGAAGAAAGCCTGAAACTGTATTTGTTGATCACGTCAATTAGCCAGCTCGCTGCGCGTTGGGAATTGCTGCATAGCCAGTTTCCTGACTCTCATAACGAAAGCCTACAAGCCTTATTAGATAGACAAAATCGACAAGAAATTGATTATATTTTATTGCTAAGTGCCGATCTTGGGCAGTTTATTGCTTTGAGCACGTTAGTCGAGCAAGCCTTTGAATTAGCGGAACAAAATGATATCCACAGTTTTGATAAAGCAATAGCCAAAAACCAACTTTTGTTACCAAGAGGGGAGCTATACCAGCTCATTAACCTCCGAGTCAGTGATTTTAAACGTATTGGGCTTCCTGAACTCGATAGTTGGGTGGATAACTTTTTATTAACGCGTCGCTTGCCGTTAGAAAAAATACTCGTTTTGCTCGCTATTCCATTCGAACATTGGCAAGTCCCCGAGTCACAAAAATATGTTCTTGAAGTTCTAAGGTTTTTTACACAAAAGCTCACGTCAGTGACACAACGTGGAAACCTAGTGCGCATGCGTTTAACGCAAAATACTGGGCGAGTCGATTTAATGGAATGCGATAGCCCGGTTCGCCGTGCGAATATGCTACTCGAACATTTATTGAACCGTAAAAAAAGTGCGGTTACCATTGATAGTGATTTGCTATTACAACATCAAGGTGTTAATAACCGGTTACGGATCCTACACTCAGATACGCAGTTATATCAACGGGATACAGGTATTGATGGCATGTATCTTGGTTTCCCATTCTTATTATTGCACACACAGCCGAACCAAATTAAGCCACGAATAGCGCCTTTGTTTTTATGGCCGGTTTCGTTGCGTACTTCTTTAGCTCAAAATAGCCCCATTCAGCTTAGTTTTGATCAGGAACGGGGGGCAATACGCTTAAATCCAGCACTAGCAAGCTTTGCGGGTATACCTTCAGTGACTGAATGGCAAACAGTATTAGATAATTTATTATCTAAAGCGGGTTTAACCATTGAAGATATGATGGAAACACTTTCGTCTTTATTGCCGATACAAGGTACGGAACTGACGCCACTACCGTCGATCACTGCTCCAATTGCAGAGAATAGTGCACAAATCTGTTGTTCAGCGGTACTCTTCCATACCTCGTTTATTGGTCAGGCGATGAGTAGCGATTTACAGCAAATTGCTGGGCTACCGATTTCTCAAACAGCCTTAGCGACAATGCTAAAAGTCACGCCGCTCGACAACATAAATGGAATACAGTCAGATAATTTACTTAACCAGTATGCGTTGTCATTGGCCGATCCATCACAAGAACAAGTTGTTCAAGCTGCACAAACTAACACGGGGCTGTTGATTGAAGGGCCGCCAGGAACAGGGAAAAGTCAAACGATCGTGAGTTTGATTGCGGATGCAATAGGACGTCAGCAAACCGTTTTAGTGGTATGTCAAAAACCTGCGGCACTAGAGGTAGTCTATAAGCGTTTGATTGCTAATGGATTAGGAGATAGAGCGCTATATATCAGCCAAAGTCAAAGAGGGCGTGACACTATTTTGGCAGTGAGGGAGCAAATTGAGCAACTTTGGGAACAAGGAAAAAGCCAGCTCAGTGAGCGTGATTGGCTAGGAGAAAGAACTCATCTTGTTAATCGCGTTCAACTTTTTGAACGAAAATTAGACAGTTATTTTCACTCGCTGAATAATATCGACGAAAAGTTTCAAGTATCTTATAAACAAGTATTAATCCAATTGATTGAACTTGAAAAGCTTCCTCATTTTGATATTGATGAACAGAAAATTAAGCCATTATTAGCACAACTTGATAGTCATACGATTGAGCAACTAACGGATGACTTGAAGTTACATACATATACATGGTGGCAATTGGATTATGAAAATAATGCACTAAACGCCTTAGCGCAGTTTACGGCAGACGATCCTCAATATTTATTGTTTAATCAATCTATTACTACATTGATTGAGACTGAAAAGCAGCGTGATGAAGCCTACCAAACAGAATATCAGCAAATTACGTTGACTCAATTATCGACTCATGAGCAATGGTTAACACAGTATGAAACACAATTTAACCAACTAACGACTGAACAATGGCAGGCACTCTCCCGTTGGTTACCACTCTTTAGTGGTGAAGCGGGAAATTCCATTATTCGCCAACTTCAGCAGTTGTATGAGCGTTTATTATCGATTAGTGAAGAGAATACAGACCCGTTATTATTCCCTGTACTTAGGGAGATTGATAATCAGCATCTTGCCCAATTATCTCGGGCATTGATGGAAACAATACAAGGGTCATGGTTGCGTTTCTTGAACCCGTATTACTACCGTCGGCAAAACCAATTAAAGTCATTTATGGCAAGCAGCGGCTTAGCATCTACGACTGAAAAACAGACGTCAGTGCATAACACCATTGCCGCTGAGCAACAATGGCGTTTGCTTGCACAGGAATTACAGCCGCTATATCAACAGCTTGGTCTTGAACTTCAGTTGGGTCACCAATGGCGTAGTACATTGCAACCGCTAGTCATGCAACTAAAACAAGTCGCGGACATGGCTGAGCGCCTTACTCAGTACCCTGAACCTGTGCATTTTATAGACGCGATTATTCAGCAACAAAAAACAGGATTTACTCATCAATGCTATGAAGTCAGGGCGGCCATAGCAAAATTACGCGCAAGAACGGAAAGCTTAAACCAGCTGAGTGAGCTAGGTAGCGTATTTTCATCAGAAACAGTTGAACGGTTTAAAATGGCCATAGTAAACGGCGAGTCATATACCGCTGAACTGGTGAAAATCGAGGAACAAAAAGAAAATTTATTACGTTACCAAACATTTAGGTTGGATACTCAACACTTTTCGCCGCAGCATTGGGGACTCCTTGGGCTATTAAAACCGGCAATTCAGTCGCTTATTGCCAATGACAATTTCACAACGCAATGGCGAGAACAATTAATCCAAACTGTTAACTATTACTTCTGTCTGTTCACTAAAGCGCAGTTAGTGGCAACATTGCCTGCATTAAGCACCAACCACGACCAGCTGATGTCGGATCTAGCCGAATTAGAGAATGCCCAAAGACAATTACAACAATTCAATAAATTGGCATTGACGGCGAATATAGATATCAAAATGTTAGGAAACCGTCGTGAATGGGAAGAAATTACTCGTTTAGCAGGGCCAAGAGCTCGACGTTTGAGGGAGTTTATACAAGAAGGTCGAGAGATTGGATTAATGCAACTACGCCCCGTTTGGCTGATGACACCCGATGTGGCGAGCCAAGTACTTCCACTTGAAAGCGCTATGTTTGACAGTGTTATCTATGACGAAGCCTCACAGATGCCAATTGAATTTGCATTATCGACCTTATTTAGAGCTAAGCAGGCTATTGTTAGTGGCGATGAAAAGCAAATGCCGCCTTCAAAATTTTTCACAGGTAAGCTAATTGAAGAGGATATTGATGACGAAGAGGATGACCAACAAGAATTGGCGGGAGAGCAATGGGATTATCGGCAAATCAGTGATTGTCCTGATTTATTGCATTTAGCGCGAACCGTATTACCTATTCATACACTGGATATTCATTACCGTTCTGCCTACCGAGAACTAATCAATTTTTCCAATTTCGCCTTTTATGAAAATAGGCTCAATATTCCAGCGCACTTTTCAGCCAAAATGGTCAGTGAAATTAAGCCATTACAGCTTATTCCAGTTAATGGTACTTATGTTAACCAAAGCAATGAAGCGGAAGCTATCGCCATCGTAGAACATTTGGCCTCAATGTGGCAGCGGCCTTTCGAGCAACGCCCTTCGGTGGGGGTAGTTACATTTAACCAAAAGCAAGCTACATTAATTAACCAAATAATTCAATTACGTGCAGCACAGGATGAAGACTTTCTTCAAGCCTATGCGCAGGAAACCAAACGCACTCATGATGACGAAGATATGTCATTTTTTGTGAAAAATGTGGAAAATGTGCAAGGTGATGAACGAGATGTGATTTTATTTTCTACCACATTTGGTCGCAATACACAGGGGACATTCAGACGTAACTTCGGGGTATTAGGGCAAACCGGTGGAGAACGTCGTTTAAATGTTGCTATTACTCGTGCTCGTCAGCAAGTCGTGATTATGTCATCGATGCCAATAGATGAAATTTCTGATTTATTAGCCACTTACCGCAAACCAGAAATCCCACGGGATTATTTACAAGGCTATCTGGCTTATGCATTAAAT
Organism: Providencia sp. PROV032; assembly: GCF_028484875.1. Classification (NCBI taxonomy): domain Bacteria; kingdom Pseudomonadati; phylum Pseudomonadota; class Gammaproteobacteria; order Enterobacterales; family Morganellaceae; genus Providencia; species Providencia sp. PROV032. The sequence continues at coordinate 113,467 of NZ_JAMPSX010000001.1, read as the reverse complement.
GCATGTAACCCATTAATGCAAAAAGAAAACGAAAAACTTCTCCACCGCATGTGCCATACGCGGTCTGCAGTTGATAGCGAAACGCTCCCGAACAATGCGTTTGTCGATTCGGTCATGGACTTTATTCGACAAAGTGGCTGGCAGGTAACCACCGCAAGCCAAAATGGGGTATTCCATTTTGATGGTGTTGTTGAGGATCAAACCAGTGGTCGTTTGCTCATCGGTATTGAATGCGACATACCATCACATCCATTATTGAAAACAGCCCGTTCTAGGGAACTGTGGCGTAGCGCTGTTTTGACGCGTGTGGTACCCGCGCGTTATCGAGTTTCTCTTATCGAGTGGTATCAAAATCGTGATTTGGCACAGCAACGGCTGCATGGCGCCATTTCTCAGGCTTTATTAACCTCAACCTCCTCTCAAATAGAGAGCTTAGATCCGCAAGAAGGTGCGTTATGAGTTCATCGGTTCATCGTATAACTGTTAGGGAAATGAATGAAATTCAGTGCCGGCGTCAGCTTGTGGTCGTTAAACGCCGATTTAAACAGTGGCAAATATTGGCAAACAATAGCCAATATCATCAGCCGCGTATTGCACAAATCACACAAGCTTATCAGCAGCTAATGGAAAATGCTGCTCAGTTTGCCACATTGTCATCACGCAATTTAAGCTTATTGAATAACCAATTGGTTGAGTTTACTGGGACACTGAATAACGAAGTACAGGAAGTTCGTGAGCAACAACTTGAAAAACAAGCGTTATTAGCCCGGACAAAAAAACACAGAGAACATAATTTGGCTGAGTTAATCACATTGGTTCGTGAAAAACTGCCAAATGAAGTCGAACTACTTGCACAATTAGTTTCGGCAAGTGAACAGGATGAAAATCAATCGAATAAACTGATTTTTAAAGCACTCGCTTTATTGAGTCCGCAATCAGCAGCATTAACGCCAACAGCTGTGGCATTATTGAATCAACTAAAAGCACAATCTGAAGGCGTAAAACAATTCTGGCAATCAGGCTTACCTCAAACGCCGTTTGCTAAGCAATGTGAACAGATCCTATTGATGATTGAAAAACTGAAATTGATGGCCTCAATTGATGATGCTCAACGTGCTGAACAACAACTGGCTGAGCTTCGGGAGCTTAAAGAAGGTACCCAGCGCCATTTACGAGCCGATTCATTGATCATGACATTGGCGGAGCAATTAAAGTTAAGTCAGCAACGTGTCGAACTTATCGATAAAATTGAACAACTTTGTGATGAGTTGGCTATTTTTGCGAGTGATGAAAATGAAGCCATGATTTCGAATGCGTTAACAAGTATGCAATCAAGCTCGCTAGAAACGTTAACTGCATGGATAGATAAGCTCGTTAGTGCCGTAAGTGTTGCAGAGCAACAGATTGTTGCCACTGCACAAAGGAAAACGGTATTAGATGGGTTAGGGAAACTCGGTTATCAAGTTCAAGATACAGATGTTAAAGCATGGCTGGAGGATGGCAAAGTGGTTGTCACACATCCTGCTACGCCAGGATATGGGCTTGAATTAGGCGGGAAACAAGCACGTTTTCAAGCGCGTACAGTGGCTTTTTCTGCAGGGCGCGATAATTCACGTGATCAGGATGTTGATGCAATTTGGTGCAATCAACACCAACAATTACAAGATATTATTGCTCAAACAGATGCGGAACTTGTTGTTGAACAGGCACTACCTGCGGGAAGTGGGGAAATGAAAGTGTATGAAACTCAATCTGAAGAGCAACGTCGCAATATTGCTATAAACCAACCCAAAACACGCAGTAAGTAAATATGGCTAAAAAAATTTAGTCACATTTTAGGAAATTATTTAAAATAAAAAGCTGAATTCGTTAGGCGCGAATTCAGCTTTTTTGTGATATCTGCCATTTATTAGGCGGTATGCATACTTTGTGGGTTAGTTTGTCCTTTTTTACGGGCTAATACGATTTTGCTATACAGTAATGCAATCACAAAATACACAGCCTGAGTAACAACGATAGTTGGCCCAGTTGTCGCATTGATGTGGAAACTCAAAATAGTGCCTATGACGCTGGATGTCACTGAAGCGATGATGGCGACTACCAGCATTTTACCGAAGCTCCGACATAGGACAAATGCAATAATCCCCGGTGAGATCAGCATGGCAATAACTAAAATGATCCCAACCGCTTGCAGTGAAGCGACAATGGTTAATGCAAGTAAAGACAGTAAACCATAGTGTATCAGCTTGACGGGTAGGCCAATCACTCGGGCTTGGTTAGGGTCAAAACAATACAGCATAAAATCTTTACGTTTCAGTAAGATAATCGCAATGGTGACGCCTGCAAATAACAAGATTTGTTTAAATTCGCTATCCGTGATCCCTAAAATATCACCAAAAAGAATATGTGTTAGGTGCTGTTCTGTATCTATTTTAGCGAACATCACTAAACCGACAGCAAACATCCCGGAAAACACAATCCCCATGACGGTATCTTCTTTTATCCGACTATTTTCTTTTAAATATCCCGTTGCGACAGCGCAGAATAAGCCAGAGGCGAACGCACCAATAGCCAAGGGAATACCCAATAAAGAGGCAATGATGATCCCAGGTAACACGGCGTGGGAAATTGCATCCCCCATGAGTGACCAACCTTTTAATACTAAAAAGCACGATAAGATGGCACACACGGTTCCGCTAACAATTGCGGTTATCAATGCTTTTTGCATAAACGGAAATGCAAATGGAGCCATCAATAAGTCAATGAAATCACTCATGAGATGCTCCTTGTTGGTGTGATTGGTGTAGTTGAGCGACTTCCTTTTTGGCTTTACGTTTTGAGGCAAGAATACCGTGCTTAGGTGCAAAGAAAAATGCCAGCAGGAAAATAATAGTCTGTAGGGTGACAATTAACCCACCGGTAGCACCATTAAGGAAATAACTGATATAAGCGCCAACAGCACTGGTTACGGTACCAATCGTGACTGAAATAATGAGTAAGCGTTTAAATTGGTCGGTTAATAAATAAGCGGTTGCACCTGGTGTAACAACCATCGCAATAACAAGGATTGCCCCAACAGTTTGTAAGGCAGCGACGGTACAAGCACTTAATAAGGTAAAGAAAATAATTTTTAGGCGTAATGGATTCAAGCCAATGGACCGCGCGTGGCTTTCATCAAAAAAAACGGCTAATAAATCTTTCCATAAGCACAACAGAACAATAAATGAAACGCCGATAATAATTTCTACTTGTAACACGTCAGAATCCGCAATACCTAAAATATTACCAAAAATAATACTTTGCACATTGACGGATGTTGGGTTCAATGAAACGATCAACAAACCTGCCGCAAAAAAAGTAGAAAAGATAAAGCCAATAACAGCATCTTCACGTAAACGAGTTAGATGCTTTATTAATGTCATGGCAAGTGCTGCAAGGATCCCGGTAAAAAAGGCGCCTGCCGCATAAGGTAAACCTAAAGCATAAGCACCAGCCACTCCTGGGACAACGGAGTGGGAGAGCGCATCTCCCATTAATGACCAGCCTTTTAACATCAAATACGCTGATAAAAACGCACAGACAGCACCAACAATGGCGCTGACCCAAATGGCTTTTATCATAAAATCATATTCAAAGGGCTGTAATAACATCTCAATCATTCGGAACCCTTAGCTTGGTTTTTTCGAACAGGCGCATCATGGTCATGACCATAGAATACAGCTGCTCTTTCATCATCGGTAATGACGGTGACAGAGCGTGGGTCATCATCATCATGAAGCTCTTGACCTGACAGGTTAATATGACGCAGCACACCACCAAACGCATTTTGTAGATTACGCTGTGTAAACGTGGTTTCGGTTGGGCCACTGGCTAACACTGTGCGATTGATTAAAATTACGTGGTCGCAAAACTCAGGCACACTGCCCAAGTTATGTGTTGAAACGAGGATAAGGTGGCCTTCGTCACGCAAACTACGCAGCAGGTCAATAATGGCGTTTTCAGTTTTAACATCAACCCCCGTAAAGGGTTCATCAAGGAGTAAAACTTTGCCTTCTTGTGCAAGTGCTCGTGCTAAAAAAACCCGTTTTTTCTGACCGCCTGAGAGCTCGCCTATTTGGCGATGCTCAAGTCCTGCAAGATCAACCCGTTCTAATGCCATTTTGACAGCGTCTTTATCGGCTTGTTTAGGGATGCGAAAAAAACCCATCTTGCCATATCGGCCCATCATCACAACATCTGAAACGAGAACAGGAAAGTTCCAGTCTACTTCTTCTGTTTGTGGGACATACGCAATCACGTTTTCTTTCAGAGCCGTTTTTATCGGCTGGTCATTTAATGTCACACTGCCAGAAGACGGGGTGACAAGCCCCATAATGGTTTTAAATAGCGTGGACTTTCCACTTCCATTTACGCCAACTAAGGCACAAATAGAGCCACCAGAGATTGTAAAGCTTGCGTCATAGATGGCGGTGTGACCATTGTTATATGTCACTGTCGCATCATCGACGATAAGATTCGGGTGTTCGAATTGACTTGAGTGATTCATATTACTGTGAAAATCCTTTCGCTATCGTGTCTACAGTCGTATTTAAAAGGTCTATATAGGTTGGTACCGGGCCATCGGCCGCTGACAATGAGTCAACATATAATACGCCACCGTATTTTGCCCCTGTTTCTTTGCTGACTTGGCGAGCAGGCTTATCAGAGATTGTACTTTCACTAAATACAACAGGAATGTTGTATTTACGGACGGTATCAATCACCTTTTTTACTTGTTGAGGAGAGCCTTGCTCTTCCGCATTGATTGGCCATAAATAGACTTCTTTAAAGCCATAATCTTTTGTTAAATAGCTAAATGCGCCTTCACTTGAAACTAACCAACGTTCATTTTCTGGAATGCGGTTTAAGCGCTCACGTAAAGGGGCATCAAGCTCAGCAATTTGCTGCGCATATTTTTTCGCATTAGCATTATAGGTTTCTGCATTTTCAGGATCATATTTGACTAATGCTTGACGAATATTCTCAATATAAATCTTAGCATTGGCAGGTGACATCCATGCATGTGGGTTCGGGTTATCTTTATACTCACCTTCACGAATTGGCATTGGCTCAATACCTTCGGTGACTACGACAGCAGGGACATTTTTAAAGTTTTCAAAGAAACGTTTGAACCAAACTTCCAGGTTCATCCCATTCCATAAAATTAAATCAGCGTCATAGGCTTTCATAATATCTTTAGGCGTCGGTTGATAACCGTGAATCTCAGCCCCTGGTTTCGTTATAGACTCGACAATTGCCGCATCTCCAGCTACATTTTGAGCGATATCTTGGATAATAGTAAAAGTGGTGACGACCTTAAATTTTTTAGCAAAAGCTGGCTGGCTAAAAAAGATGACTGCTATCAAAGCAAACATACTGGTTAGTAAAGGTGCAGATAATCGAGATACGTTCTTCTTCATAAAAGTTGACCCTGACATTATTAGTTTAGCGTTTTTTAACATAGAGTTGTTAAGGTTTATAACAATTATATTTTATATCTCAATTGATAATGATAATCAATATCAATTGAGGGAAATAAACATAAAAATTGTGGAATAGCATTATTTATCATTATAGGCTTCTAAGTCCCATGGCTATTTGTATGACTAAAACACGTCCTGAAGTAAAAGTTAAGTAAAAATTATTTTATTTTTCTTGGGATTAGTTATTCTGCCATCGGCTTTCATCGCAGAGGATTCGACAGTGAAAAAAATAATTGGCGGTACTTTTGTGCTACTGCTACTTGCAGGTTGTTCAAGCGAGCCAGATAGGCCTGTAACAAAACAGCGGATGTTAGAGCCTACAGGGCCAATAACAGCACAAAATACGGCATTCCCAAGAACGCCTTTTGATGAGTTTATTCGTGAGTCTGCGGCTCGTTATAGTGTTGATGAAGCTTTAATTAGAGCGATTATTGAGGTCGAATCCAACTTTAGGCCTGAAGTTGTCAGTAAATCCAATGCAATAGGTTTGATGCAGATTAAAGCTTCGACAGCGGGGCGTGACGCATACCGTTATCAGGGGAAGTCGGGAGAGCCGAGTTCTCGTGACCTAAAAGATCCACAAAAAAATATTGATATTGGTACAACTTATATTCGTATTTTAAGGGAACAACACCTTGCTGGAATAAGCCACCCTCAGACATTATATTATGCAACGGTTGTCGCATATGTGAACGGGGCGGGGGCATTATTAAGAACATTTGATAACGATAAAGGCCGTGCAATTGCGATGATTAACAGCTTATCACCGGAAGAATTTTATCAGCATGTACAAACAAAGCACCCTGCACCGCAAGCCCCGCGCTATTTGTGGAAAGTTAAAAATGCTTACAATGCATTAGCGATGTCTTATTGATATTCTTTCATTAAATGTGGGAGCTGCGCGACAATTTCAACAATACCGTTGATAACAAATTGCACTCCCATACAGATTAATAAGAACCCCATTACCCGAGCGATCGCATCAATACCACTATTACCTAACCATCTCATAATTGAAGTTGCACCTTTTAAACCAATCCAAACGATAAGACTAGCAATAAAAAAGGTGATCACGGGGGCGATTTTTAAAACCCATGGAGCAAAGCTCACATTACCTTGTAATGATGCTGTGGAGCTGATGATCATGGCGATAGTACCAGGGCCGGCAGTACTTGGCATTGCGAGGGGAACAAAGGCAATACTAGGGGATTCTTGGCGCTTTTTGGGAACATTTGGGTCATCAAGGGTATTAGTCGTCGGGTCTTCCCCAACATCACTACTAGGAAACAGCATACCAAAGCCAATAAATGCCACAATTAATCCACCTGCAATTCTAAGCCCCGGTATTGATATTCCGAATGTATTCATGACTAATTGGCCCGCGTAAAAAGCGATAGTCATAATTGCGAATACATAAATAGAAGCGAGTAATGATTGATGGTCACGCTGTTCTTTTGTCATATTAGCAGAAATGCTTAACATGACCGCAATAGCAGTTAAAGGGTTGGCTAGAGGAAGTAGTAGCACAAGACCAATACCAACGGCTTGAAATAACTCAAAAAAATTTGTCATGGAAGTTCGATTCCAGCTCCTGATTAATGAAAATAAAGCGCCTTATCTCAAATGATAGCAAAATTTCTTATAGATCTGTAGGTTAGCATTTATATCTAGTGAGACACTTTATGGAGGTAGGTGGTTACGATACTGAAGAATAAGGATTGATATCATTTATTAGCTTATAGATAATTGAAGTTGTTCACATTAACTGTGGATAACAAGGGCTTTCATCTGTGAATAACTTATATTATCTATTAAATAACAATGGGATATGGTGTTGTGGTAAAAGTATTCAATTTTTACAGGCAAAAAAAAACCTTTTTATAGGGGATAAAAAGGTTAAGGGCATTTAGTAACAGGTTGTCTTTAAGTTGATATGGGATTTATTATATCTGCTGCAATGTTATTTACTGATAATTTATGTAAATTCATTAAAAGAATTCAATGTAACAGACGACCAAAGAGTAAAAAAATATGTTAAACGGAATCAACCATTTAACTTTAGCTGTAACTAATTTAGATAAAAGTATTGGTTTTTATCAATCACTACTTGGTATGACGTTACATGCGAGTTGGAAAAAGGGCGCCTATATCTCCTGTGGCGATTTATGGTTATGTTTATCATTAGATACAACTCGCCAATTTTCGTCCCCAGAAAAAACGGATTACACACACTATGCCTTTAACGTTGATGCGAAAGACTTTCTTATCGTTGTTGATAGGCTAATGCAAGCGAATGTTATTGTCTGGAAAGAAAATAAAAGTGAAGGAAATTCTTTTTATTTTCTTGATCCTGATGGCCACAAATTAGAATTACATGTAGGCGGTTTATTGCAACGCTTAAAGAGTTGCCAAGAAAAACCGTATGAGGAAATGAAATTTTATTAAAAAGAGTTATGGATTTCTTTACAAAGGATTTTTAGTTTTAAAAATAGCTTTACGCAGAGTTGTATATCCTATTTTCAGTTAATTTTGAATAATAGGAAAAAAAATGAAAAAACTCATAGCAACATTAGCTGGGGCGTTTATGCTATTAGTTTTGGCATTTGCCATGTTACTAATCATTTTTCCTCAGCAGTGGAAACAAAGTATTTATCCAAGTTTATCTCAAGTATTGCCTGCATCGCTCAGTACTGTCTTGCCGCAAGGTTTAGCAAGTAATAATATTTGTGATAGCTTGGAAGATAATTTGCAAAGTTTTGCTGACTATTTAAAAGTTAATCAAGACGTTGTAGATATTAAAGGCATGAATAGCTTAGATGAACAGTTAGCGAATATTCAAGCTCGAATCGATGCAATGCCAAGTGATGTGCGGAATTTAGTTTGCCAACAGGAATATAGTAAGTTAGAAGGCTTAAAAAGTGTCTTTTCATTAGGTCCCACTAACTAATTATTTTTGCTATTAATATTACTCCTCTACATATTCTTCCACTCAAATTTATCTATTCAATTATGATATGCTAATAGCAACATTTTGGCTTGCAGGTAACATAATGAATATATTTAAATTGCCATTATTGAATTGGTTAGTTGCTAATGGGATAGCGGTTTATTTTCTTTTTAGACAAGGGCTTTTAGACTGGACGTTTTCTGGTTGGATGGGAATTTTAGGTATCTTAGTGGCGCTTGAAAGTGTAAGTTGGGTTGTGGCGAGTCTTTATTATTTTTATAAACATAAAACATCACCAAATCCTACTGTAAAGGCAACGCATTTAGTGACTAATGGGCCCTATCGATTTTCACGTAATCCAATGTATTTAGCTTTTACGTCAATGAGCTTAGCTTTAGCTTTTTTCTCGCACTCTCCTTATTTTTTGGTAGCAGGTTTGGTCTTTTGGTTAATTACCGATCTGTACACTATTCCCCAAGAAGAACGCTTTTTAGCGGAAAGATTCACTGAAGAGTGGGAGCGTTATCGCAAGCAGACACGACGTTGGCTATAATTACTGAAGAATTCATTGTATCCAGTGGATCGCATTGGTATTCACTTTCTTTCGCAAAAAAAGAGAAACTATTTCCTGTATTAGATAGCTTATTTGCCATTTAATCGGGAAGGTATTGATTTTTCATATGAAGAATAACAATTAGCGGCTTTACGCTATCGCCATAAAATAGGTCTGTGTTATCATTAGTAATTGAGTTACTCACGATGTGGGGAAATAGGGCGCTTAAGTTGTCTATATTTGTGTACATATCTCGCATAGTGAAGTGAGAAATCGTTAGTAACGTATTGATTTATAACTTTGGAATAATCAAGCAAGTGATCTGGCGTGTGGGTCACCACTGCTGATAAGGATTTTTTAATGCCTGTTATTACTCTTCCTGATGGAAGTCAGCGTCAGTTTGAGCATCCCGTTTCAGTGATGGATGTTGCTCGTGACATCGGAGCGGGTTTAGCTAAAGCCTGTATCGCGGGTCGAATTAATGGTGAACGTGTTGATGCATGTGAAATAATTGAACATGATGCAAACGTGTCCATTATTACGAGCAAGGATGAAGACGGACTCGAAATTATTCGTCACTCTTGTGCTCACCTGTTAGGCCATGCCATCAAGCAATTATGGCCAAATACGAAAATGGCGATTGGGCCGACTATCGACAATGGTTTTTACTATGATGTCGATTTAGACCACATGCTGACGCAGGAAGACTTGGAAAAGCTTGAAAAGCGCATGCTTGAGCTTGCCAAAACAGATTATGAAGTGGTGAAAAAACGTGTTTCTTGGAGCGAAGCTCGTGAAACTTTCGTTGCCCGTGGCGAAGACTATAAGGTTGAAATTTTAGATCAAAACATTAGTCAAGATGACCGCCCAGGTTTATATCATCACGAAGAATATGTTGATATGTGTCGCGGTCCACACGTACCAAACATGCGTTTTTGTCACCATTTTAAATTACAGAAAGTGGCTGGCGCATACTGGCGTGGTAACAGCGATAACAAAATGCTGCAACGTATTTACGGCACCGCATGGGCTGATAAAAAACAATTAGCAGCCTATTTGTTGCGTTTAGAGGAAGCTGCTAAGCGTGACCACCGTAAAATTGGCAAACAATTAGATTTATACCATATGCAAGAAGAAGCGCCGGGTATGGCGTTCTGGCATAATGACGGTTGGACAATTTTCCGTGAACTGGAAACCTTTGTACGCACTAAACTGAAAGCCTATAATTATCAGGAAGTGAAAGGGCCATTTATGATGGACCGCGTCTTATGGGAAAAAACAGGTCACTGGGATAACTATAAAGATGCCATGTTCACGACGTCATCTGAAAACCGTGAATATTGTGTCAAACCAATGAACTGCCCAGGTCACGTACAGATTTTCAACCAAGGTTTGAAATCATATCGTGACTTACCATTGCGCATGGCAGAATTTGGTAGCTGTCACCGTAATGAGCCATCAGGTGCGCTGCATGGTTTAATGCGTGTGCGTGGCTTTACTCAAGATGATGCACATATCTTCTGTACTGAAGAACAAATCTTAAGTGAAGTAACTAGTTGTATTGAAATGATTTATGATGTTTATGCAACTTTCGGTTTTGAAAAAATTGTTGTAAAACTATCAACCCGCCCTGAAAAACGTATCGGCACTGACGAAATGTGGGACAGAGCGGAAGAGGACTTAGCGAATGCCCTGAAATCAAAAGGTATTGAGTTTGAATACCAGCCAGGCGAAGGTGCATTTTATGGTCCGAAAATTGAGTTCACGCTGTATGACTGCCTTGACCGTGCATGGCAATGTGGTACTGTCCAGTTAGACTTCTTCTTGCCGGGCCGTTTAACAGCGTCTTATGTAGGTGAAAATAACGAACGCATCGTTCCTGTAATGATCCACCGTGCAGTGTTAGGTTCACTAGAACGCTTCATTGGTATCTTAACAGAAGAGTATGCAGGCTTTTTCCCAACATGGTTAGCACCACAACAAGTGGTCGTAATGAACATTACTGATGGTCAAGCAGACTATGTTCAAGAATTAGTTAGCAAGCTGCAAAGTGTTGGCATTCGTGCGAAAGCGGACTTACGTAACGAGAAAATCGGCTTTAAGATCCGTGAACACACGCTGCGTCGCGTCCCTTACATGTTAGTATGTGGTGATAAAGAAGTTGAATCAGGCAAAGTTGCTGTACGTACCCGTCGTGGTAAAGACTTAGGTAGCCTTGATGTCAACGAATTCATGACAAAACTGCTCGAAGAGATCCGCAGTCGTCAACTCAATCAGATGGAGGAATAAGGTATTAAAGGCGGAAAAAAACTCCCTACAGCGCGTCCAAATCGTATTAACGATGAAATTCGTGCAACAGAAATCCGTGTCACTGGTTTAGACGGTGAACAACTTGGCGTAATGAGTGTGCGTGAAGCCCTCTTTAAAGCAGAAGAAGCTGGTGTCGATTTAGTCGAAATCAGCCCAAATGCCGAGCCGCCAGTTTGTCGTATCATGGACTACGGTAAATATCTTTATGAGAAGAGTAAGTCTCAAAAAGAACAAAAGAAAAAACAAAAAGTTGTTCAAGTGAAGGAAATTAAATTCCGTCCAGGAACAGACGAAGGAGACTACCAAGTTAAACTACGTAGTTTAATTCGCTTTTTGGAAGATGGTGACAAAGCTAAAGTAACACTGCGTTTTCGTGGTCGCGAAATGGCTCACCAACAGATTGGCTTAGAAGTGCTTAACCGCATCAAAACCGATCTGGATGAACTGGCATCAGTTGAATCATTCCCATCAAGGATTGAAGGACGCCAGATGATCATGGTATTGGCACCAAAGAAAAAATAATTAAGCCAGTCTGGTTATAGCGAAGTCTTGCTAGAGTCTAGCAGCGCTCATTTGGGCGCTGCTTCTCTGTTTTATTCGTAATGAAAAATATTATTATCGATGAAAACAATGCCATCTCAGCTAAGACAATCGGCATATTTGGCATCTTGTTATTTGTTTCATTAATGAATGGAAATAATCGTGCCAAAGTGATAATTGGCTTCAAAAGCCAAGTTTTCAAATAGTTCAGTACGATTTATTGCAAGATTTACTTGAGTAATCCAGCAAGAAGCATTAAAATCCGCGGTCGAATCGCTTTGTTAGCGTATAGTGCGTTAAGACAAAGCAAGAATATCGTACATGCGTCAGGCAGTAACTATTGAGTGACGGGTGTATTTGCTTGAGAGAAGCAAATCTCTTTATCCAATTGGAGGAATGAAGTATTAAAGGCGGAAAAAGAATCCCAACAACACGTCCAAATCGTATTAATGATGAAATTCGTGTTCCAGAGGTCCGTTTAACAGGTTTAGACGGTGAACAGTTAGGCATCATGAGCGCACGCGAAGCGCTTGAAAAAGCTGAAGAAGCAGGTGTAGACCTCGTTGAAATCAGCCCAAATGCTGAACCGCCAGTTTGTCGTATCATGGATTACGGCAAATTCCTTTATGAGAAGAGCAAATCTCAAAAAGAGCAAAAAAAGAAACAAAAAGTTGTTCAGGTGAAGGAAATTAAATTCCGCCCTGGTACAGATGAAGGTGATTATCAGGTCAAACTACGCAACCTGATTCGCTTTCTGGAAGATGGTGATAAAGCTAAAGTTACACTGCGTTTTCGTGGTCGTGAAATGGCTCACCAGCAGATTGGTCTGGAAATGCTTAACCGCATCAAAGCTGATCTGGAAGAGCTGGCATCCGTGGAGTCTTTCCCTTCAAGAATTGAAGGGCGTCAGATGATCATGGTGCTGGCACCGAAGAAGAAATAGTTAGGCCTGCAAGTAATATTCGTTTATAGCAATATAGATGTTATTCGCCTAATTAATTCGTAGTTAATCACAATGCGAAGTTGGAAATAAAAGAAATGCCAAAGATTAAAACTGTACGTGGCGCAGCAAAGCGCTTTAAAAAAACTGCAGGCGGTGGCTTTAAGCGTAAGCATGCAAACCTTCGTCATATCCTGACTAAAAAGTCAACTAAGCGTAAACGCCATTTACGTCCGAAAGGAATGGTATCTAAGGGCGATCTGGGTCTGGTAGTAGCCTGCCTGCCTTACGCATAAGTAAACAATTTAGTTAATTAAGATAAAAGACGATAGGAGATAGCTATGGCTCGCGCAAAACGTGGTGTAATCGCACGTGCACGTCACAAAAAAATTCTGAAGCAGGCGAAAGGTTACTATGGTGCACGTTCACGTGTTTACCGCGTAGCGTTTCAGGCGGTAATCAAAGCTGGTCAATACGCTTACCGTGACCGCCGTCAACGTAAACGTCAGTTCCGTCAACTGTGGATCGCACGTATTAACGCTGCGGCTCGTCAGAATGGCCTGTCTTACAGCCGTTTCATCAATGGCTTGAAAAAAGCTTCAATTGAAATCGACCGTAAGATTTTAGCAGACATCGCAGTTTTCGATAAAGCAGCATTCACTGCTTTAGTAGAAAAAGCGAAAGGCGCTTTAGCTTAATTGTTTGCTTGAAAAGAGGAGGGTAACTTCCTCTTTTCATTTATAGTGATTTGTGTTAATACTTTAGATACAGTCAGTTACTGAGAGTTCGCTACATGCATTCTGTTATTTTTCGTTTCTTTTTTTACTTTAGCACCTGAATCTCGGGGGCTTGTGCGCGTAAATAGAAAGAAGAAATGAAAGATTACGCTAAAGCCTCCTTAGGGAGGCTTTTCTGTTTCTAGTTTTAGGTTAAGTACAGTAAAATCAGTTAAGTATTCATTCATTACCAAATGGAATGTGAAGCTTAATATATATAGTGAATAACTAGCAAAAAGACCAATTGGTCATAAAGGGGAAACAATGCCACATCTCGCTGAGTTGGTTGCACAGGCAAAAGCAGCCATTGAACAGGCCCAAGATGTTGCTACGTTGGAATCAGTGCGTGTTGAATATTTAGGCAAGAGCGGCCATTTCACACTACAGATGAAAACGTTGCGTGAACTGCCTGCTGAAGAACGTCCAGCAGCAGGGGCTGTGATAAATGAAGCTAAAGTACAGGTTCAAGATGCACTGAACGCCCGTAAGGACGCGATGCAAGCTGAAATCCTTAATGCACGTCTGGTTTCAGAGAAAATTGACGTATCATTACCAGGGCGTCGTATGGAAAATGGTGGGTTACACCCGGTGACCCGTACAATTCAGCGAATTGAAGAGTTTTTTGGCGAATTAGGTTTCTCTGTTGAAACAGGCCCAGAAATCGAAGATGACTATCATAACTTTGATGCGCTAAATATCCCTGCTCACCACCCTGCGCGTGCAGACCACGATACTTTTTGGTTTGATGCAAAACGCTTACTGCGTACGCAAACATCAGGTGTGCAAATTCGTACAATGAATGGCCAACAGCCACCGATTCGTATCATTGCCCCCGGTCGTGTATATCGTAATGATTATGACCAAACGCATACACCTATGTTCCATCAAACAGAAGGCCTGATTGTTGATAAAGATATTAGCTTTACCAATCTAAAAGGCACACTGCATGATTTCTTGAATAACTTTTTTGAAGAGGAAGTTCAAGTACGCTTCCGTCCATCCTATTTCCCATTCACCGAACCTTCAGCGGAAGTTGATGTGATGGGTAAAAATGGCAAATGGCTGGAAGTATTAGGCTGCGGAATGGTGCATCCAAATGTATTACGTAATGTAGGTATTGACCCTGAAGTTTACTCTGGATTTGCATTTGGTATGGGAATGGAACGTCTAACAATGCTACGTTACGGTGTTTCTGACCTGCGTGCATTCTTCGAAAATGATCTTCGTTTCCTCAAACAGTTTAAATAAGGCGGGTCTATCTCATGAAATTCAGTGAACTATGGTTACGCGAATGGGTAAACCCGGCGATCAGTAGTGAAGCTTTATCCGACCAAATCACGATGGCGGGTTTGGAAGTTGACGGTGTAGATGCAGTTGCAGGCCAATTTCACGGCGTTGTTGTTGGTGAAGTGGTTGAGTGTGGCCAGCACCCAAATGCAGACAAACTGCGCGTTACAAAAGTTAACGTAGGCGGTGAGCGTTTATTAGATATCGTCTGTGGTGCACCAAACTGCCGTCAAGGCCTAAAAGTTGCTGTTGCAACCGTGGGTGCAGTATTACCGGGCGATTTTAAAATTAAAGCGGCAAAATTGCGTGGCGAACCTTCTGAAGGCATGCTGTGTTCTTATTCTGAGCTGGGTATTTCTGATGACCACAGCGGAATTATTGAATTGCCACTAGATGCCACTATCGGTACCGATATTCGTGAATATCTAAAGCTTGATGATAATGCGATTGAAATCAGCATTACACCGAACCGTGCAGATTGCTTGAGTATTCTTGGGGTTGCACGTGATGTCGCTGTTATTAACAAATTAGCGCTAAATGAGCCGGTTATTAACGCCGTGACCGCAACGACAAAAGATACATTCCCAATTCGAGTCGAAGCACCAAATGCCTGCCCACGTTTCTTAGGTCGAGTGATCAAAAATATTGATGTGTCAGCGCCAACGCCAATGTGGATGAAAGAAAAGTTGCGCCGTGGTGGCGTCCGTTCTATTGACGCGATTGTGGATATCACCAACTACGTCTTATTGGAACTGGGTCAGCCTCAACACGCTTATGACTTAGACCGTTTAGATGGCGCTATTGTTGCTCGTATGGCAAAAGAAGGGGAGAAACTGGTTCTCCTTGATGGCAGTGAAGCAACGTTAAAATCAGACACATTAGTGATTGCTGATGAATCAAAAGCATTGGGGATTGCAGGTATTTTTGGCGGTGAACACTCAGGTGTTAATACGGAAACCAAAAATATTTTATTAGAGTGTGCATTCTTCGACCCATTATCAATCACTGGCCGCGCACGTAATTACGGTTTGCACACAGATGCATCTCACCGTTTTGAGCGTGGTGTTGACCCTCAATTACAGTTTAAAGCGATTGAACGTGCTACTGCGCTAATTGTTGAGATTTGTGGTGGTGAAGTCGGTGAAATTATTGATGTAACCAGTGAACAGCATTTACCAAAAGCCGCAGATATTAAACTGACCCGCAATAAATTAGACCGTTTGATTGGTCACTTTATTGATGATGAGTTAGTGACTGATATTTTGACGCGTTTGGGGTGCAAAGTCACAGCATCTGCAAACACATGGGATGTTGTTGCTCCAAGCTGGCGCTTCGATATGCAAATCGAAGAAGATTTAGTGGAAGAAGTCGCTCGTGTTTATGGTTATAACAGCATTCCTGATGTGCC
This sequence comes from Providencia sp. PROV032, assembly GCF_028484875.1. Lineage (NCBI taxonomy): Bacteria > Pseudomonadati > Pseudomonadota > Gammaproteobacteria > Enterobacterales > Morganellaceae > Providencia > Providencia sp. PROV032. The sequence continues at coordinate 97,184 of NZ_JAMPSX010000001.1, read as the reverse complement.
ATTACGTGCTGATTTGACCATGACTAATCACAAAGAAGCTAACTTACCTTTAAAACGTATTAAAGCAATGTTAGTTGACCGTGGCTATCAAGAAGTCATCACTTACAGTTTTGTAGACCCTAAAGTGCAAGCTTTACTGCACCCACAACAAGACGCGTTGATTTTACCTAACCCGATTTCGGTTGATATGTCAGCGATGCGTTTATCATTGTTGACTGGTTTATTAGGAACGGTTGTCTATAATCAGAATCGTCAACAAAATAGAATTCGTTTATTTGAGACGGGTCTGCGCTTTACTCCTGATAATCAAGCAGAATATGGGATCCGTCAGGAACCAATGCTTGCAGGGGTGATTACAGGCAATAGATTTGAAGAACATTGGTCATTAGATAAACAAGTTGTTGACTTCTTTGACTTAAAAGGTGATCTTGAAGCTGTTTTTGAATTGACTGGGAAACTAAATCAAATTACATTTAAATCTGAGGCACATCCTGCATTGCATCCAGGTCAAAGTGCTGGGATTTATCTGGAAAATGAACACATTGGCTTTATTGGTGTGGTTCACCCAGAATTAGAACGCAAACTCGATTTAAATGGTCGTACGGTGGTGTTTGAGGTTCGTAGTGATGCGATAGCACAACGTGTCATCCCTGAAGCTAAGGCGATTTCGCGCTATCCATCGAACCGCCGTGACATCGCTGTTGTCGTGCCAGAAGATGTGGCTGCTGCTGAAGTTTTAGCAGAGTGTAAAAAAGTTGGCATAAATCATATAGTTGGCATAAACTTATTTGATGTGTACTGTGGTGAAGGAATAGCAGACGGCTACAAGAGCCTTGCTATCAGTCTTGTCTTCCAAGATACCCAACGTACCATGGAAGAAGAAGAGATCACTGCTACCGTTGATCTGTGTATTGCTGCGTTAAAACAGCGATTCCAAGCCTCCTTGAGGGACTAAACCTATGGCGCTTACTAAAGCTGAAATGTCAGAAAATTTGTTTGAAAAACTGGGTGTTAGCAAACGTGATGCTAAAGACCTTGTCGAAACTTTCTTTGAAGAGGTTCGCCTTTCCTTAGAAAATGGTGAGCAAGTAAAATTATCTGGATTCGGTAACTTTGATTTACGTGATAAAAATCAACGTCCCGGACGTAACCCAAAAACTGGGGAAGATATTCCAATTACTGCACGCCGTGTTGTTACTTTCCGCCCAGGCCAAAAATTAAAAAGCCGTGTAGAAAAAGCAACACCGAAAGAGTAATTATATCGTTTGATATGAAAAAAGACCGCCTAGGCGGTCTTTTGTTTATCTATAACTGCATGTTTTATAAAAGGATTTATAAAGCATCATCCACATTACATCCACATGTAACCCACCTTTAGCATTAGCCCCGTGTTATAAGGGGCTTCACATTTATTCTATTACCATATGTAATAATGCATCTGAATACAGTCAAATAGGAAAGTATCATGGCTAAACCTATAATTTTCGGGGATTATCAACTTAAAACTAAAAAGTCTGCTATAGAGGAAATCAGGAGGAGAATTTCTTTTTATCAATTTTGCCAGAAACTCACTGAGGAAGATGAAATTTTTTTCTCAGAATTGTTTAAATTACATAGCGAATATGAAGAAAAAGTTGGGTGCGGCATAGCAAGTATCACAGTAGAAAAAGATTTTCATAATAACAAATGCCTTTATATACACCGTCAGGATGGTAAATCTACTGACATTAGTTGGGTTCACTGTGTTAAGCCTGCATCTCAAAAAACTATTGTATCTTATGCATTTAGGAGAGCAGTTAAGGAAGCCATTGTTGCCTTTAAAAAAGATAATCTTAAAGAAACAATATATTGTCCAATATTGCATATTCCATTAAATTTTGAAAACAGCCATGTGGCATATATAACCCCCTCATTTGACCAACTATTCTTAAGCTTTTTAGAGCTAGTTGAACAAAATATTGGCTCCATAGAACTAAAAAATCCAAACTCTGATGATTATGACCAAAGGGGAGTAATTAGTGATTCACGTTTAAAAGAAAAGTGGGTGCAATATCATCAAGAGAACGCACAATTGAAACTTCTAAGTGCTAAAGCTAACTTAAGTAGAAAATCATAATTGATATTATTTAAATCATAAAAGCCCCTTGTTCATAGGGGGTAATTTTATAGCGAAAGCGTTTTTTGCTGGTATTTATTCGGATGCGGCTCAACAACATTAATATGTGCGGGTTTAACAACAATTTTGGTCACTGATTCGTGACTGACAAATGTGCAACCACAATTAATATTTTGGCACTGGTTATAACGTTCTTTGGTTTCGGATGAGACTTGATAGGAACTACGTGTATGTGCAGCGTGACCGCATTCGGGACAATTCATCATGATTATGTATCCTTTGTCATGATGTTGATGTTACGTAAATTATACCATGTATATCCATACAGTCTAAAAAATTATTCATCAGCCATATCTAAATCTGAAATCTTAACCTCCAACTCCAAAGCTGAAGTAAACCCGCTGTCATTCAGTGAATGAACTACTCGCGTTAATGTCCAGTCCGCGTTATCAATTTCGGGTTTAAATCCGCTGACGGTGACAGGCATTTCAGGGTAGAGATCTGCACGGCCAACCGCGAGTTGAATCGAAAATGACGCTACACCACGTTGGATTTTTTCCCAGTTGGCTTTTGCGGCTCGGGCGGCATTTTCTTTCGTGGCGTAGGTATGAGAAAGCGTCAGGACGTTCCCTTGTTCGCCGGCTAAATATTCCCCTTGTTTTTCTTTCGGTTCAGCGGGTTTTGTAGGTTGTTTGCTTTTTCGCTTACGTTTTACCGTCACTGTTTTTTTCTTTTTCAGCTCATGTGTGTCAAGCCAGGTACCAATTCGGATTAGGTTTCGAATCAAACGTAAAATTTCGGTATTATTCATAAAACATAGATTGCCACGGATGAAGAACGAGGCGCATGTGTATGGCTTTGTGTCATGATTGGCACAAGTTGAATAACGTGAAATTGGTTATCTTTACAAGGTGTAGTTTATAAACTACACTCTAAGCATGAAAGAACTTAAACAGACCGACGCATTCCGTTTATGGGAATCAAAACTAAAAGATAAAAGAGCGCGCACTGTGATTGCTACGCGATTATTTCGTTTAGCAAATGGTTTAGCGGGGGATGCAATGCCAGTGGGTGAAGGGATCAGTGAATTAAGAATTCATTATGACCCTGGTTATCGTGTCTATTATCAGCAACGAGGCAATACGATAATCCTTTTGTTGTGCGGTGGTGATAAAGGCTCTCAATCACGGGATATTACATTAGCTAAGACACTGGCTAAAAAGTGGATTTTAGAGGAAAACAATGATGAGTAATTTAACAACTTATGATCCAGCGCTCGCGCTAGTCGATGATGAAGAAATTGCATTTTTTATGGCGGATGCCATCGAAACGGGTGATTCTGCATACATTGCAAAAGCATTAGGGATTGTGGCCAGAGCGAAAGGAATGAGCCAAATCGCGGCAGAAACTGGGCTTTCTCGTGAACAGCTATACCGCTCATTTAGTGAAGATGGTAACCCGACATTAAAATCAACGTTGGCGGTAATGAAAGCGTTAGGTGTTGAGCTAACGGTAAAAACTCACGTTAATTAATTTTTCATTGAGCCAGAAAATCAATAATCTGACTTTCAATATGCCTGATTTCTTTTTGTCTATAACCCTGCGTTAAAAAATGCCTTACTGGTTTGTATAATGGTGCTAATTAACTCATTACAACATTCGTAACCTATTGAAAAATATTGCTAGCCCCGATGTTCTGGGGCTGGCAATGACCGGCTAGGCGGTCTTTTGTTTTTTTGAACTTCAAGCGTACAATTTAGTGTGAATTAATGCCTCAATAAAAGTAATCATTCTATTATTTAATGTCATGCTCTCTATTGAAGGGACTTCAAATTGATCGGCTAGCAGCCTAGGCGCTAGACATATAGCAAGGTTTTTTGCATTCATTTTCGCTGCTGGGTTTTTAGCGATATCAGCAAAAAGGGATGTAAGTATGTTGAATGGCATTGACGGTGTTACCCTATTAATTCGGTTTTTTGTCTGGGTTAATATGTTATTTGCTTTCTCGCCAGTGACCTCTTTTTCCTTCATAAACGCGATAATATCTCGTTGACTTTTATAAGCATCTTCTAAAGCTTTATCAGGTGATTTGTTTAAAAAATAGGCGGGGTAGTTCTGTTTGTCCATGATCAGTCCAAATAATTCTTTATAAGCTAAGGTAATACTTGGAAGGCTAATATTGTTATTTTCAATAAATGTTTGAGTAAGAGGCTTATTGGCATCTAAATGCAGAAAGATTAAATGCATATCTGCTTTTTTACCTGAGAGTCTGAAAATCCCCTCTATTGACGCAAAGTCTGGATGTAAACGGATGGCTTTATCTAATTCATTAAGCTGGAGATGCATTTTTCGCTCATCATATGAAATATCTTTTTGTTCATTAATTAAACGTATGTTTTTTTTAAATTGAGGGATCACAGCTGACCTATCAAGCTCAATTTCTGAATGGCTTTTGAGTGCATGTGTTATATCACTTGATAATTTACTAATATCATTAACAGGCTGATATAAATCATTGTGAATAACTTTAGGGACTTTTGGGCAATATATTGGATTATTATGAGCCTTGAGTTTTGGCTTATGATTAAATAATGTATGAGTCAATATTTTATTACAGACGGTTTTAATTTGTTGCCAAAATGAAGGCGGTTTATGCATTTTGGGAAATGGGGTAGTTATTTGTGTGGAGTTTGTAGTGGAGAGCTTAGTTAAAATAGTCATAGTGTCCTCTGGTTTTGCGGTTAATGAAACTCTATTGATCATAGGTAGTTGGTATCGTATTTCTTTCATAAATAGATATAATTGAAAATTCCCCCAACACTATTTTAAATATTATTAACATAATGAATAATCACTTAGTAAAGCTTCAGAGAAACCAGCTTCGCGATGATATGCGATTAATTATTATGCTGATTATTTTTTTGTTAATCATGTGGGTGGTTTATTTAAGCGTGGGGGAAATTCAGCTATGGCCTAGCCAATGGGGGAGCGAAAGTGCTCAGCTTTTTGTGTGGCAAATTCGTTTTCCACGCCTATTAGCCGTGATAATCGTCGGTGCTTCACTGGCAGTCACAGGCGCTATCATGCAAGCCTTATTTGAGAATCCACTCGCAGAACCAGGGTTGTTGGGTATCAGTAATGGTGCGGGTGTAGCTGTTGTTTTGACGGTATTGCTATCTTCAGGCGTGACTCATTATTGGTTAATAAGTGGTAGTGCGATTATAGGAGCCTTACTATTTACATCCATATTGCTCTATTTTGCGCGTCGTAAAAACCTGAATAACGCCAGTTTATTGCTTGTTGGTGTTGCACTCGGCGTGATCAGTGGCGCTTGTATGACATGGATGGTGTATATGAGCAGTAATCTTGATTTGCGGCAATTATTATATTGGATGATGGGAAGTTTTAGTGGGATTGGTTGGCGCCAAATTGGTCTGGTTATTGGTTGTTTACCGTTTTTAATTTGGGCGCTTTTTCAAGGGAATATACTAAATTATCTTTCATTGGGAACGGTACAAGCTTACCAATTAGGCATTTCAATTCATAAATGGCGCGTTATATTAATTATTATTAGTGGTGTATTAATTGGTCTGAGTGTAGCGATAGCGGGGGCAATAAGCTTTATTGGTCTGGTAATTCCTCATATATTGAGATTAAGCGGCTTAACAGACAACCGTGTATTATTGGTTGGTTCTGCGGTGGCAGGGGCGTTAGGGTTATTAACTGCAGATTTATTGTCTCGGTTATTAATCGCCAATGCTGAAGTTCCTATTGGTGTTATTACGGCAACGCTAGGGGCTCCGATATTTATTTTCTTGTTAATTCGTCATCAACAGTGGCGGTAGATGTGATGGATAATAAACTGATTATTGATATTAAGAATATTACCATCGATACACGACTCGTTAATGTTTCCGCTCAAGTACTGGCTGGGCAACAAATTCATATATTGGGTGCTAATGGTGCGGGGAAAAGCACATTATTAAGTGCAATAAGTGGCTATTTACCCATGGATGGCGATATTTTAATAGATGGGAAAAGTATACGGCAGTATCGTATTGCTCAATTGAGCAAACAGCGAGCTTACCTTCCACAATGGGTTAACGAACCCCCTATACTTAAAGTTTTTCAATATATTGGCCTGTTTTCGCCTAAAACAATATTTTCTGCAGGTATCTTTGAGCACTTATGTACAGACTTTCAACTTACATCATTATTGGGTCAGTCTATTAGTCAACTTTCGGGTGGAGAATGGCAGAGAGTTCGAATTATAGCTGCATTTTTGCAAGTCTGGGACAACGAACAATGCGAAGGAAAGTTTATATTATTGGATGAGCCAACCAATAATTTAGACATTATTCAGCAAGCAATGCTTGATAAATGGATTAAATATTTTTGTGATTGCTTAGGAACCGTTATAATGAGTGGTCATGACCTTAGTCATTCGTATAAAAATGCATCTTGTATTTGGATGATGAAACAAGGGCAGTTAGTTGCAGTAGGGAAACCTGAGTGCATCATGACAGAAAAAAAATTATCTGACATATTTATGTCTGAAATTAAGTTAGCAAACAGCACATCCCACCGAGTATGGCAGGTTATAAATTTAGCCGATGTGCAATAAGTTGTTTGTATCACACATTTTTGCATGATAATACCGCAATGTTTGCAGGTGTTGAGGTTCGGTTAAAGTATAATTAACTAGAATATTCTATTCACAACGAAAACTAGGCTATAAACAATATGAGCAATTTCTTACCATTTTCAAAACCAGCAATTGGTGATGAAGAGGTCAAAGCAGTAGAAAACGTTCTGCGTTCAGGCTGGATAACAACAGGCCCACAGAATCATCAACTAGAAGACGATTTTTGTCAGCGCTATGGCTGCAAGCATGCAATTGCATTGTCATCTGCAACTGCAGGTATGCATGTTGTATTAATGGCATTGGGTATTGGTCCTGGTGATGAAGTTATTACGCCTTCTCAAACATGGGTGTCAACAATCAATATGATTGAGTTGCTTGGGGCAACCCCTGTCATGATTGACGTTGATCGTGACACACTGATGATCCAACCTGATGCCGTAGAAAAAGCGTTAACAGAAAAAACAAAGGCCATTATCCCAGTACATTATGCAGGGGCGCCTTGTGATTTAGACGCGTTACGCTTAATTGCTCAAAAAGCGGGTGTGGCTTTAATCGAAGACGCTGCGCATGCCGTTGGTACACGATATAAAAACGAGTGGATTGGTGAAAAGGGAACGTCTATTTTTTCTTTTCATGCCATCAAAAATGTGACCTGTGCGGAAGGTGGGCTAGTTGCCACAGACGACGATGAGCTCGCTCAGCGTGTACGCACGCTTAAATTTCACGGCTTAGGCGTTGATGCGTTTGATAGGCAAATGCAAGGCCGTAAGCCGCAAGCAGAGGTTGTTGAACCCGGTTTTAAATATAATTTATCGGATATTCATGCCGCAATAGCCGTGGTGCAGTTATCACGAGTAGAGCAATTGAATCAGCGTCGTGCAGAGCTTACAGCTCGTTATCGTGAGCTGCTAAAAAATTCCCCTTTACAAATGTTGAGTGTCCCTAGTTACTCACATTTACATGCGAATCACTTATTTATGGTGCGTGTTGATAAAGCCGAATGTGGTATTGATCGCGATACATTCATGGAAAAATTGAAAGAGCATGATATTGGAACAGGGTTGCACTTTCGCGCAGCACATACTCAAAAATATTATCGTGAAAAATACCCTGAATTAGTTTTACCTGAATCAACATGGAATAGCGCCACATTGTGTTCGTTACCTTTATTTCCCGATATGACTGATGCAGATGTTGAGCGGGTTGTTAAAGCTGTAGAAGCAGTTCTTTTGGAGTCAAAATAGTGTCACACGCAGATGAATTTGATGAGATTAAAAAAGTCTCAGTAGTAATCCCTGTCTATAATGAAGAGCAGAGCTTACCGCAATTGCTAGAACGTACTATCAAGTCATGTAAACAATTAACTCAATCCTATGAATTAATTCTAGTTGATGATGGTAGTAGCGATCGTTCAGCGAAAATGCTGACAGAAGCAGCGGAAAATCCCGATAACCACGTTATTGCAATTATTTTAAACCGTAACTATGGTCAACATTCTGCAATTATGGCGGGCTTTAACCAAGCTGATGGCGACTTAGTGATTACTTTGGATGCAGATTTACAAAACCCACCAGAGGAAATCCCTCGTTTAGTCCAAACTGCAATGCAAGGTTATGATGTCGTTGGTACGCGCCGTGCGAATCGCCAAGACTCTTGGTTTCGCAAAACAGCCTCTAAAATGATTAATGCGATGATCACGAAAGCAACAGGGCGTTCAATGGGCGATTACGGTTGTATGCTACGTGCATACCGCCGTCATATCATTCAAGCTATGTTGCAGTGCCATGAAAGAAGCACATTTATTCCTATTCTAGCGAATACATTTGCACGTAGAACCATTGAAATTGATGTAGCGCATGCAGAACGTGAGTTTGGTGATTCTAAATACAGCTTTATGAAGCTGATTAATTTAATGTATGACTTATTAACTTGCCTAACTACGGCACCACTGCGTTTATTGAGTGTTGTCGGAAGTATTATCGCGATTGGCGGTTTTTTATTAGCGGTATTGTTAATGGCGTTGCGTTTAATTTTGGGCGCAGAGTGGGCAGCAGATGGCGTATTCACTCTGTTTGCAGTACTCTTTATGTTTATTGGTGCGCAATTTGTTGCCATGGGGCTTCTGGGCGAATACATCGGTAGGATCTACAATGATGTGCGCGCGAGACCCCGTTATTTTATTCAAAAAGTCGTTGGAGCAGATGCGAAATCCGACAAAAATCAGGAAGAAGACTAATGAAAGCTATTGTTTTTGCCTATCATGATATTGGCTGCGTAGGGCTAAAAGCGCTTGAAAAAGCAGGTTTTGATATCCAAGCTGTGTTTACACACACTGATGACCCAAATGAAAACCACTTTTACTCCTCAGTTGCGCGTTTAAGTGCTGACATGGAACTTCCTGTTTTTGCGCCTGAAAACGTTAATCACCCATTGTGGATTGAGCGCATTCGCGAAATGAAACCGGATGTCATTTTCTCTTTCTACTATCGTGATATGTTAAGTGAAGAGTTGTTAGCAATCGCGCCTAAAGGTGCGTTTAATCTCCATGGCTCATTACTCCCTAAATATCGTGGTCGTGCACCTATCAATTGGGCATTATTAAAAGGTGAAAGCGAAACAGGTGTAACCTTACATAAAATGGTCGCTAAACCAGACGCTGGCGATATCATTGCTCAAGAAAAAGTGGCTATTACCGATACAGACACTAGCCTGACTTTACATGCAAAAGTCCGTGAAGCAGCGGAAGTTTTATTGGATAAAACACTGCCATTAATCGAAGCAGGTAGTTACAAAGCCGTTGCGCAAGATGAAAGCCAAGCAACGTACTTTGGTCGTCGTACCGCTGAAGATGGCTTGATTAACTGGAACAATAGTGCAAAAGAAGTTAACTGCTTGATTCGTGCAGTGACTGAACCTTATCCAGGTGCGTTCACTTATTTAGGCGCACGTAAAATGGTTATCTGGCGCGCACGCATTTTAGATGATAACCAAGGTAAGCCCGCTGGTACGGTATTGTCGAGTGACCCACTGCGTATCGCTTGTGGTCAAGGTGCTATCGAAGTCATTAGCGGCCAAAGTGAGACAGGTTTATATATGCAAGGCAGCCGTCTTGCTAACGAAATGGGTATCGTGACTGATGTCCGCGTTGGCGCAAAACCAACAGCACAAGTTAAGCGTCGCACACGTGTTCTTATTTTAGGTGTCAATGGCTTTATTGGTAACCATTTAACGGAACGCCTGTTAAAAGATGGCAACTACGATATCTATGGTATGGATATCGGCTCTTCTGCGATCGAGCGTTTTATTGGTAACCCTTGTTTTCACTTTATTGAAGGTGATGTTAGCATTCACACAGAATGGATTGAGTACCACATCAAAAAATGTGACGTTATTCTGCCTTTGGTTGCGATTGCGACGCCAATTGAATATACCCGTAACCCACTACGCGTTTTCGAATTAGACTTTGAAGAAAACTTGAAAGTTGTACGTTACTGCGTGAAATATAACAAACGCATTATCTTCCCATCGACCTCTGAAGTTTATGGTATGTGTGATGATAAAGAGTTTGATGAAGACGAGTCACGTTTAATTGTTGGTCCAATCAATAAACAACGTTGGATTTACTCAGTTTCTAAACAATTACTTGACCGAGTGATTTGGGCATACGGTGCGAAAGAAGGGTTGAAATTCACCTTATTCCGTCCATTCAACTGGATGGGACCTCGCTTAGATAGCTTGAATTCTGCACGTATTGGTAGCTCACGTGCTATTACTCAGTTAATTCTAAATTTAGTTGAAGGTTCGCCAATTAAACTGGTTGATGGCGGTGCACAAAAACGTTGTTTTACAGATATTAAAGACGGTATCGAAGCATTGTTCCGTATCATCGAAAATAAAGATGGTAAATGTGATGGCCAAATCATCAATATCGGTAACCCAACAAATGAAGCGAGTATTCGTGAATTAGCAGAAATGTTGTTGGAAAGCTTCGAAAAACACCCACAACGTGGAAAATTCCCTCCATTTGCGGGCTTCCGTGAAATCGAAAGCAGCAGCTATTATGGCCAAGGGTATCAAGATGTTGAACACCGTAAACCAAGTGTTGAAAATGCACGCCGTTTACTGGACTGGGTTCCAACTATCGATATGAAAGATACCATTGAAGAAACGTTAGACTTCTTCTTACAAGGTGCCGTTGAAGAGTTAGGTAATAAAGACTAATGAAAAAAGTTGGCTTGAGAATTGATGTGGATACCTACCAAGGTACTTTAAAAGGGGTTCCACAGTTACTCAAAGTGCTCAAAGAGCACAATATTCAGGCCAGCTTTTTCTTCAGTGTAGGGCCCGATAACATGGGGCGCCATTTATGGCGCCTTTTGCGTCCTAAATTTCTGTGGAAAATGCTTAGGTCTAATGCAGCATCCCTTTATGGGTTAGATATCTTATTAGCGGGCACAGCATGGCCGGGTAAAAAAATTGCTAAAGATTTAGGCTACTTGATGAAACAAACCTTGGATGCTGGCCATGAAGTTGGCTTACATGCATGGGATCACCAAGGTTGGCAGGCTAAGGTTGCTAAATGGAGTAAACCACAACTGACCGAGCAAGTTAAGTTAGGGGTTGATGCTCTAGAGCAAGCCATTGGGCATCGTGTGACGTGTTCAGCCGTTGCGGGCTGGCGAGGTGATGAGCGCGTGCTAGAAGTTAAACAGATGTTTAACTTTGACTACAACAGTGATTGTCGTGGCAAATATCCATTTAGGCCAATTTTAGCTGATGGCTCACTTGGGACAGTGCAAATCCCTGTTACACTGCCAACTTACGATGAAGTTGTGGGAACAGTCGTAAGTGATGAAGCATTTAATGATTTTATTCTTCAAGCAATTAAAGAAGATCAAGGCGTTCCAGTTTATACTATTCACACAGAAGTGGAGGGAATGTCTAAATCGGAACAATTTTCACAATTATTGGAACGAATTACACAAGAAGAAATCCAATTCTGTACATTAAGTGAATTACTGCCAGACGATTTAAATTCATTGCCAAAAGGGCGTGTGGTGAGGGCACCATTCCCTGGACGTGAAGGCTGGTTAGGCTGCCAAGAAGAGGAATAAGCAACCTATGTTGAATAACCGAGCGAGCAAAGTAGGAGCCTCTCTGCTGGCTCTTTTTTTTATCTTAACCTATTTATTGCCGTTGAATAGCCGTTTACTTTGGCAACCGGATGAAACTCGATATGCGGAAATTAGCCGTGAAATGTTACAGCGTGGAGATTGGATTGTTCCTTACATGCTGGATGTGCGTTATTTTGAAAAGCCGGTAGCCGGCTACTGGATAAACAATATTAGCCAAATGATCTTTGGTGAAACTAACTTTGCTGTTCGTTTCGGTTCGGTTTTTTGTATTCTTCTTAGTGCATTACTTGTCTATCGTATGGCAAAAATGATGTGGCGTAATAACCACGTTGCTTATGTTGCAAGCCTCATTTATATCTCGATGTTCTTGGTGTTCTCCATCGGGACCTATAGTGTTCTCGACCCAATGTTGTCCTTATGGATAGCAGCAAGTATGTTTTGTTGCTTGTGGGCAATGAAGTCGAGGGAAGTCAAATCTAAATTAGCGGCATGGCTTTGTCTTGGCCTAGCTTGTGGCATGGCCTTTATGACTAAAGGCTTCTTAGCCCTCGCTATTCCAGTGATTGTCATGCTTCCTGTCACAATTTACCAAAAGCGGTTCCTTGAATTACTTAAGTATGGGCCGCTCGCAATCGTTTCTGCGGTTATTATCAGTTTGCCATGGGCATTAGCCGTTGCAAAACAAGAGCCTGATTATTGGCATTATTTCTTTTGGATTGAACACATTAAGCGTTTCACGGCAGATGACGCTCAGCATATAGCACCGTTTTGGTATTATATTCCGATTATCATTCTTGGTGCTATTCCATGGGCTGGGTTGCTACCGGGTGCGCTAATGAAAGGCTGGAAAGAACGAAAGTCTAGCCCCGATATGTTTTTCTTACTGTGCTGGTTTGTTGTTCCGGTTATCTTTTTCAGTATTTCTCGTGGCAAGTTACCTACGTATATGTTGCCGTTTATGGCGCCACTTGCATTGCTTATGGCGAAATACGGGGTTGATTGCGTTCGTAATGGTAAAATGAAGGCATTGAAAGCCAACGGGATTATTAATATTGTATTAGGGATCGCGGCAGTTATCGCGGTTATTGTCATTAGTACGGTGATCAAAAAGCCATTGTACGAACCGGATGAATGGTCAAAAATGGTGTTGGGCGTTGTTGCATTTTCTATCTGGGCGATTATTGGTTATCTATGTACGGTATTAAATGCAAAATACTGGTTATGGGCAGCCTCATGTTCTTTAGCCGTCAGCTTATGTATTGGTAGTGCTTTGCCAAACAACACCATCGATTCTAAATTGCCTCAAAACTTTATTCATCAAAATCATGACTTACTAATGAATAGTAAATACTTGATGGCAAGTAATGTTGGGGTTGCCGCCGGACTTGCGTGGGAGACGCAGAATTCCAATATCTATTTATACAATAGCAGCGGGGAGCTCAGTTATGGTTTGGAATACCCAGATAGCCAACATCGCTTAATTAAGCCAGATCAGTTTGCACAGTGGTTAGAAAAAGCACGCAAAGAAGGGCAGGTAACTGTTGTCTTTTTATTAGGCCGTAAAGAAGGCTTACCTGACATTCCTAAGCCAGATGAAGTTATTAAAAATTCACGTATGGCGATAGTGGTTTACCATCAACAATGATCGTACAACTACTGCTGCTATTGCTTGTGAGTGTTTTGACCTGTGTTGGGCAAGTTGCTCAAAAGCAAGCTGTCGTTAATTGGCAGAGTAAGAAAACCAATAAAACCGCATCAGCCCTTCGGTGGCTGGTGCTGGCGGTTTTCATGCTAGGGCTTGGCATGTTGTTTTGGCTGAAATTATTGGAAACCATGCCGCTGAGTATTGCTTATCCAATGCTAAGTATTAATTTTGTATTAATTACTCTTATTGGGCAGTTTGTGTATAAAGAGCAAACAGGGCTTAATCACTGGTTAGGGGTTGCGGCCATTATGTTTGGTATTTTGCTAATGAGTATCAGCGTATGAATAAGGGCTATTTATGGGTGATTGGCAGCGCGTTATTAGTCACAGTCGCTCAACTGAGCTTAAAAGCAGGGGTAGTTGAACTTCCTTCATTCACACTTGGCTGGCATTGGCTACAATTTGATTGGTTACTGGCTAACATTGCTAGTTTAAGCATTATTTTTTTAGGGTTAGTGTGCTATGCGTTATCGATGCTATGTTGGCTATTCGCATTAAAACACATAGCATTGAATAAAGCTTATCCGCTTATTAGTCTAAGCTATGTTTTCGTTTATTTATTAGCGGTTTTTTTACCTTGGTTTAATGAACCTGCGACAGGGCTAAAGGCCATTGGAATTGGTTTTATTTTATTAGGGGTATGGCTAATTAGTCGGCCCAATAAATCATCAAGTGATAGAACGGAGTAATTTCTTAGTTGCTTATATTATCGTCTTCACGCACTATAATATAAGCAAGTTATCGCAATAAGATAGACGAAGAAGGTGCTTTATGGTTATAAAAATACAACACCTCCCACTATTATTGTGTTTGGTTTTAATTGGGTGTTCATCGACACCGGTTAAAAGAACGCCACCACCACCGTTAAAAACACAGTTGTCAGATCCCATCATGACAATAGCGCAATTAAAAGACCAGCTAGAGCAGTGGTATGGTACGCCTTATCATTATGGCGGAATGAATCAAAATGGTGTGGATTGTTCCGGTTTTGTCTATCGCACATTTAACGACCGTTTTGCCATTCAGTTACCTCGAACAACAGTAGATCAAACTCAATTAGGCACACGGATTGATAAATCTGATTTGATGCCAGGGGATTTGGTGTTTTTTAAAACAGGTTCAGGGGAGAATGGATTGCATGTGGGGATTTACGATACCGATAATACATTCATTCACGCATCAACGAGTAAAGGGGTGATCCGTTCATCAATGGATAACGTTTATTGGCGAAAAGTGTTTTGGCAAGCAAGACGTATCTAAATTCACTATTTTATTCAGTGATTATGCTATCTTAAGGGCAAGTTTTGTTTTAAGGATAGCTTAATGTCAACAGTACGTTTACTCATCTCTGGATCCTACGACCCTTGGTTTAACCTTGCGGTTGAAGAAACTATTTTTCGACAAATGCCAACTGACCAACGTGTTATGTTTCTCTGGCGAAATGCTGACACGGTGGTTATCGGGCGTGCGCAGAATCCGTGGAAAGAATGTAACACCCGAAGGATGGAAGAAGATAATGTTCGTTTAGCTCGGCGTAGTAGTGGTGGTGGCGCTGTTTTTCATGACTTAGGTAATACCTGTTTTACGTTTATGGCAGGAAAGCCGGAATATGATAAAACGGTGTCTACACAAATTATTGTTGATGGGCTGGCGCTTGTCGGTATTAACGCAGAAATATCAGGTCGTAATGATTTAGTCTTAGAGACTGAAAGTGGCCCGCGAAAAATTTCGGGGTCTGCATACCGAGAAACGAAAGATAGAGGTTTTCATCATGGAACCTTACTGATTAATGCAGATTTAGGTCGCTTAGCAAATTATCTGAATCCAGATCCTAAAAAATTACAGGCCAAAGGGATCACTTCTGTACGTTCTCGTGTGGCGAATTTATCTGAGCTTGTCCCTCATATTTCTCATGAAATTGTTTGCGAAGGAATAATTAAGAGCTTTTTTAATTACTTCGGTGAAACGGTCGAAGCAGAGTATATCTCCCCTGAAAAACTACCTGACTTACCAAATTTTGCAGAAACCTTTGCTAAACAAAGTAGTTGGGAGTGGAATTTTGGACAAGCACCCGCTTTCTCCCATTATTCAGATACCCGTTTTCCTTGGGGAGGAGTCGAGTTTCATTTCGATATCGAAAAAGGTGTGATAAATCGCTGTCAGTTTTTTACGGATAGCTTAGACCCATCTCCTTTGGAGTGGTTAAGTGAGCAATTGGCGGGTAAAGCATATCAAACAGAAACGATACGCGCTTTGAGCAAAGAGATGGCCGTGAAATGGCCGCAATTGCAAGGACAGTTGGCTGATTTAGAAAACTGGTTAGTCCATGAGTTAAGTTAAAAAAAAGAGCCGATATAATCGGCTCAGACATAGACTATAAAATTGCAAATAATTAATAGGAAAGGACGTTCGAAAATAATTAGTTATGACAGTTACAGGTCATAAAGCTTTTGCATTCAGGTAACTCACCTGATTGGCGAAATTTTGCAGGGGTTGTATCAAAGTGTTTCTTAAAGATACGGGTAAATGTCGCCTGTGAACTGAAGCCATATTGCAATGCGATATCAAGAATTGGTAAGTTACCTTCACGTAATGATTTAGCTGCTTCTAATAAACGACGTTTACGGACGTATTCGCCAAGCGTGCAACCTTTCATTTCTTTGAAAACACGCTGTAAATGCCATTTTGAATAACCGCTTTTATCGGCAATTGTGTCGATTTTGATGCCTTCATTGCGCTGCAACTGGCTTTCAAGCCATTTAACAATATCGTTGACTACACTTTCTGACATATTTACCTCCTACTCAAGTAGGCTATTGTTCATTAATAACTAATAATAACTCACGAAATTAGGGTCTATTCTTCCTGTTTTTCCGATATATCGATAGGCTAAACGTGCGGTTTTTTAATGAGAATAGCTATCACTACAATAGATGTTGAAAAAATTAACATTTTAAACATACACTATTGTATGTTTAAAATTCTTTAAATTCAAGTGATTGCATTTTATTTGTTCTTTTTTTAGGTGGTGGGAAGGCACTATGTTCATTATATTCAAAATAATTGTCCAAGCTATTCGAAATTATTAACCAAGTAAACAATTGAAAAATTATTGTTTCTTTTATAATCGTTTTTTTATAACAATAGACAGGAAATCCCGAGGTAAATTATTCTGGTGGATAATCGCCATAACTGGCAATTTTTTAGGAGGGATCACTCATGTAAGTGAATTAAAGGGTTCTATGGTAAATTTCATCTCTAGCTTAATCCCCATTTGGGGTTGGAAGGTATTCAGAAAATTACCATTAGAAGCCCATTTATCTATTTATTATTCTTTTATTTTATGCGAGATATAGAAAGAATTTGTTTGCTCCATTCTATTTGTTCTGGTGTGCCTTCTATGCGCTGGCCATACATTTGAATAATTTGGTTACCTTGGGTATCAAAGACCTCAAGGCTTGTTACAAAGCCATCTTTAGTTGGCTTGCGTGTGACCCAGCACTCAGAAATGCCACTTTCAATGAGATGAAGTTTAAAGTTTGTACTTGAAATATTTAACCAATCAGTTTGAGAGCTTTCAACAGAGAGTGATGATAGTTCATTTATTTTTCCTGTAAATATTTGCACGCATCCACGGTTTCCTACAAAGAGCATCACTTCATTTTGTGCTTGGTATGCAAGGGAAAGCAGATCAGATAAGGCCGTTGAAGGTACTTGCCATGCTAATTCTTGGCTAACAGCGCGAAAAACTTGCTGACGACTTAGATTGTGTTTCTTTAATATGCCAAAAAACTGATGAACATTTGTCATATCACGCCATTGCTGTTCTAATTGAGAGGCGAGTTCTTCGCTGATTTTCTGTTCTGAAAATGGTGAAATGGTTTTAGGTTCTATAGGCGGATTCTCTGATGTGCTGTAGCGTTCTATCAAGGCTTGCCAAGCCGCTATATCAGTGTTGTCGGTGGAAAAAACCTTGTGTAAAGAATCTCCATATTTATCGAAAAATTGAATGCTGTGGCGAGTTCCCTCTGGCGTTTTTTCAGAGAGTGCAAAAATTGAACTCCATTGTGCAAAGAATATACGTAAGTCTAATGCTTTAGGGTTTAGAAATAGCCCACCGTGATTGCTAAATTTCGGGTTATTATATGCACCTGTTTGAATACTAACAGCGTACTGATTACGAGTGATCCCTATAGCTTTCCCTATTGTGGTTAAATCTTGTAGGATATCAACAGGTTTACTGACCAATCGTTGAACATTATCTTTGCCGACACGACAATGAATTAATTGGGCTTCTGATACGCCAAGTAAGGCCGCTATTTCTTGGGCGTGCTTATGAGTGTACGTTTTTTTAGCTTGTAGGTAATCATGATAGAGGTCTGAATTCACAAGTTTTTCCTTAATAAAATGACAAAACACAGTGATGAGTTATCAACTGACAACCGATTTATTTCTATACTGCCGATAAATTCAATAAAATCAGTTGATAACATGGTTTTTTACTACTTAACTACCAGTTGTAATTTATGTTGATATAAAAGTTTCGGCCTTCCTGAGGAACTCCCATAGAAGAGACATATTGCTTATCAAATGCATTTTTCATTGTGAGAGTCGAACTTAATCCTTTTATGAATTGATCTGCTTGGTAATTTACATAGAAATCATGAATGCTATAGCCTGCATGCTGAATGACTTCTTTATGATAACGATCTAAACCTTGGCTTGATTTGTGATGCCACTTTTTATATTTATCATTACCTTGAAGTTGAGTTTTTGCAGAGAATTCCCCAATCCAGCCTAGAGTAAAGCCAGTACTAGCAACCGGTATATTTAACCGAGTCGTTAGTGTTTCAGGGCGTATAGACGAAAGAGAATAATGAGAGCTGTCTTCTCTACCTGTGGTTTTATTGTGATTGATATTTAATTCAAACCATGGTGTTCTGTAGCTTATAAAGCTATCGATGCCATAAATGGATGCGCTGGGAATATTGATATAATAAAGCTCATCGGGGAACCATTGGCCATACCTTGGCGTATAGAGGCCTTCAAGGGCAATATGGTTTTTAGATTTGGTCTTAAAGTAGGTTGAACCAAATTGAAGGTCGCTATTATCAATAAGTACCCCATCAAAACTGAATTTTACGCCTGTTTCGAGGGTTTTATTCGTTTCTGGACGTAAATCAGGCGATGGGCGAAAGTTCGAGCGAGTGCCAAAAAAAGGTATAGTGAAATGGTTTGAATTATTATAAAGCTCAGACATACGTGGGGTACGGTATGCCTCAGCGTATGATGAAAAAAGATTGAGCCAATGGGTTGGAGTAATACTAACAGCCATACGGGATGACAAGTTGGTATGTTTACTTTCAGGGAAATTATCCCTCGATGCGCGGTATTGTGTAAAGCGCGTTCCAATTGATAAAGTTAACGGTAATTGATGCAATGTCATGTCATTAACCAACCAGCCTGACATGTTGTCGAGTTCTGCTGGTGGATAACTTATTGCGTACTGATTTGACGTTTGCTTTTGCTGATAATATTCGAAACCACTTTGAATATGATGATTTACCCAGTTATGCATAGGTAAAGTGAAGCTATTAGTAAATTTAGTCCCATAGGTATATTGATTGCGAGCTTCAGAACCATACTCTTTTGGTTTTTTCTTGATCTTAACTGTATCAGTTTGATCTAAATATAAATCTGTATAATAAATATCCCACTGGGCTTGCCAATTTATCTCATTTTTGGGTGTAAAAAATTGGCTAATGGCAATATCTCGCTGATGGCTTTGCCTTTCATGCGGTGTATTTGGATATCTATTTTTTTCTGTGGGTTTAGCGGGTTGTTTTACCCCTAAACTATTGTTGCGATATTCTTTTAATTGTAACGTCAAATAATATGAAGGGTGGGCAAGCCAGCTGCTTTTGAGCATCCAGTTATTTAGCTGTTCAGTATTATCAACGTTTTCAAATTCGGGTGAGCCGAGTAGGTACTTTTTACGTTGACTGTAGCTGAATAGGGTATCCGTTGATTCAGTTCTGCCCAACAGTGTTGCACCTGCATAGTAACCGTGGTTATTACGGTTAATACCGCTGAATACCTGACCGCCGAATTTTTGCCCAGGTTTTAATATATCAGCTGCAGTTATTGTTTTGAATGAGACAACCCCTGCCAATGCACCGCCGCCATGATGTACAGATGATGCACCTTTATGGATAAATACTTTTTTTATTAAGGTGGGGTCAATAAATGTAGCTTCATATAGGCCTGAATAAAAGTCCTGAGTGATGTTATCAACAGTAACTTTCACGCCTCGTGAATCATAACCTCGCATTTGAATGCCTTGGCCATAAGTGCTATTGGAACCAGAAACAAAGACCCCAGCTTGGCCTTTTAGTAAATCTAAGGCGGATGTTGCAGATTGATATTCAGGTGATTTTGCATCAATGACATCGACTTGTTCTGCTACAGCGATATTTTCTAAACTAAGAGGGGAGCTAGAAACATGAATAATGTCCCGAGTATCCGTTTTTGACATTGTATTTGAAGGTGATGAATTTTCAGCCAAAACTGTGTTACTAAACCCAGTCATGACGACAGTAGCAGCAAGCGCGGAGAATGATATTTTGTGTTCTTGATGGGCTGATGTAGAGATCGATTTAAACAACATAGGAAATCCTTTCCTTTGGTTTCAGAATTTGCTGGCTGCCTGGATAAATTATCTGGGTGGCATGCAATAAGTATTTACGTAACGTATTTGTTTATTTGAACTATTTGGTTCTGTAATGTTGTAGCGAATAGCTGGGGCTAGGCTACTGGTGATCTAACGGATAAATTCGTTCGTAGTGAGAATTATTATCGTTAGTGAGTGGTGGGTCAAGATATTTCTGGATTAAAATATCGTTATCTTGTAATTAACTGAATTATTATATCGCGTTGGTTATATTTAAATGATAATTATATTTTTTTGAATATAAAAAGCCCTTTAGTTTTTATTTTACTAAAGGGCTTATCGTAAGAAATAAGTTGGAATTATGGGGGTTATTTAAAACGAGACTCAACAGCTTGAGCAAGAATTTCAATAAGTTGTTCGGTATCTTCCCAGCCAAGGCATGGGTCGGTAATCGATTGACCATAAATTAGCGGTTGGTCAGAAACCACTTTTTGTGTACCTTCAATTAAGAAGCTTTCTGCCATCACTCCACTGATAGCGGTCGAGCCATCTTTTATTTGTTCCGCAATATCTCGTGCAACTTCGAGTTGGCGACGATGAATTTTTTGGCAATTACCATGACTGAAATCGACCACTAAATGCTCTGGCAATTCAAACTTACGTAGTTTGTCGCAAGCTGCGGCTAAGTCACCGGCAGTGTAATTCGGCTGTTTGCCGCCACGCATAATAATATGCCCATGCGGGTTACCACTGGTTTGGTAAATGGTCATTTGCCCGTTTTTATCCGGTGATAAAAACATATGCTGTGCTTTTGCCGCTCTTATCGCATCAATAGCAATATTTATATTACCGTCAGTCCCATTTTTGAATCCAACCGGGCAAGACAGTGCGGATGCCATTTCACGGTGGATTTGGCTCTCTGTTGTACGGGCTCCAATAGCTCCCCAACTAATGAGGTCTGCAATATATTGTCCAGTAACCATATCAAGAAATTCGGTTGCTGTAGCTAGCCCTAACTGGTTAACTTCAATCAGTAACTTACGAGCTAAGCGGATGCCTGTATTGACTTGGCAAGAGTTGTCGAGGTTAGGATCAGAAATTAACCCTTTCCAACCAACCACAGTACGTGGTTTTTCAAAGTAAGTTCGCATGACAATTTCTAAACGGTCTTGATGGCGTTCTCTTAATACATTTAATTTTTTCGCGTATTCAATCGCGGCATCAATGTCATGAATCGAACAAGGGCCGACAATGACAAGTAGACGAGGATCTTTACCAGATAGAATTTGTTCAATTCTTTTACGTGACGTTGTCACGTTATCAGCCACTTTTTGGGAAATGGGAAACTCATCAGCGAGAGTTTGTGGGGTAATTAAGCTATCCACTCTCGCAGTACGTAATTCATCAGTTTTGTGCATTTTCTTTCTCAAAGAACTTTAATAGGCATATGCCCTATAAGTGATTAAGATCACAATAAACGAATGTGGCTTAATTTCAACCTCCAACTTAGCAGGAATGAATATTTTTTTTATTTGTATTCATTAAAATATTCGTCTTTGTAAGCCCATGGTATCAATCACTTTTGCAGAAATTTCTTCAACAGAATAGTTCGTCGTATTTAAGTAATTGATTTTATTTTGTCGAAATAAAGCTTCAACTTCCGCTATCTCAATACGACATTGCCTGATGGAGGCATAACGGCTATTTTCACGGCGCTCTTCACGAATGGCTGCTAACCGTTCAGGGCTGATCGTTAAACCGAATAACTTATGAGTATATGGGCGCAACGCGGCAGGTAACTGTAAGTTATCCATATCATCAGCCGTAAACGGGTAATTTGCGGCTTGGATCCCAAATTGCATCGCTAAATAGAGGCTTGTCGGCGTTTTACCGCAACGTGAAACACCAATAAGTATCACTTGGGCTTGGTCTAAATTACGTAAAGAAATCCCATCGTCATGAGCTAGTGTGTATTCAATAGCAGCTATTCGTGCATCATATTGATTCATATTCTGCATAGACAAACCATGAGTTCGGTTGAGTTTTGGCTCAGGTTCTAGGCCAACTTCCTTTTGAATTGGCGCGACTAAACTTTGGACGATATCTTGGCAAAACCCAGCACTTTGGGTAATGATTTGCTTTACTTCAGGGGAGATAATCGAATAGAACACTAAAGGGCGTAGCTGGGTTTCTTGGTAAATAACATCAATTTTTTGTTTAATTTCCTGTGCGCGGGTTTCGCTCGTCACAAACGGCAGAGTATAAGAAATAAATGACAGAGGAAATTGAGAAAGTACGGCGTGCCCCAAAGTTTCAGCGGTGATCGCGGTTCCATCAGAAATAAAGAAAACAGTACGTTGAACTTGGCTTGCCATATTATTCATTGTTCCTAATTCGGTCATCATTATTTGTCTCTTATTGTATTTATCACTGGATATTGGGAGATATTATCTTTGTTTAAAGTTTAAAAATTAGTTTATAGGGGGAACTATAGCCATTTTTTGAACGATTTTTAGAACAAAAAAGTTTTCTTCAGTGATGGAACGATTCACCAGTCCATCTTCTCTTATCGTCTGTGCTAGTCTATTTCACGAGGCGAATTTTCGCCAACGAGATTTTTTACGATTTGTACTCTGTCACTAAATTGCTATAAAAGGATCGCTTTCAATGTCCACAAATGGCCTCACTCCGTGTAATGTACTTTGGTATAACCAATTAGGGATGAATGATGTTGACCGTGTCGGAGGCAAAAATGCTTCTCTCGGTGAAATGATCACTAACTTATCTGATCTGGGAGTATCCGTACCTAACGGTTTCGCGACAACCGCACAGGCGTTTAATGATTTTCTGGAGCAGAGCGGTGTAAATCAGCGCATTTATAACCTGCTAGATGAAACGGATATTGATGATGTGAACCAACTGGCTGTAGCAGGTGCTCAGATCCGTCAATGGGTGATTGATACTCCACTGACGAAGGAGTTGGAACAAGATATTCGTGATGCATTCGCGCAACTGTCAGAAGGTGAAGCGGAAGCCTCATTTGCAGTTCGCTCATCGGCAACCGCAGAGGATATGCCTGACGCTTCGTTTGCAGGGCAACAGGAAACATTCCTTAACGTTCAAGGGATAGACGCAGTATTAGTTGCGATTAAACACGTTTTTGCTTCACTGTTTAATGACCGTGCGATTTCATATCGTGTTCACCAAGGTTATGATCACCGTGGTGTCGCACTTTCCGCTGGTATTCAACGGATGGTACGTTCAGATCTAGCCTCATCTGGCGTTATGTTTACGATTGATACTGAATCGGGCTTCGACCAAGTGGTATTTATCACCTCTGCGTATGGTTTAGGTGAGATGGTGGTGCAAGGCGCTGTGAACCCAGATGAATTTTATGTCCATAAGCCAACACTAACAAATAACCGTCCCGCGATTGTGCGTCGTACACTGGGCTCTAAAAAATTACAAATGGTGTATGCCAACAGTAAAGAGCACGGTAAACAAGTACAAATCGAAGATGTGCCAGAAGCGCTACGCAATCGTTTCTCTTTAGCTGATCATGAAGTTGAAGAACTGGCTCGCCAAGCTTTGCAGATTGAAAAACACTACGGTCGTCCAATGGATATCGAGTGGGCAAAAGATGGTCATAATGGACGTTTGTATATTGTCCAAGCAAGGCCAGAAACCGTTCGCTCTAATCAACAAGTGATGGAGCGTTATCAATTAAAACAACAAGGACAAGTTTTAGTTGAAGGACGTGCAATTGGTCATCGCATTGGCTCTGGGGTTGTTAAAGTCATTCATAACTTGAGTGAGATGGATAGAATTCAGGCCGGTGATGTACTTGTTACCGATATGACTGACCCTGATTGGGAACCTATCATGAAAAAAGCGGCTGCGATTGTGACGAATCGTGGTGGACGTACTTGCCATGCTGCAATTATCGCTCGCGAATTAGGTATCCCAGCCGTTGTGGGATGTGGTGATGCGACTGACCGTTTGCATGAAGGCCAAGAGGTGACCGTTTCTTGTTCAGAAGGGGATACGGGCTTTGTGTATGAAGGTAAATTGGCATTTGAAATTCACAGTTCTGAAGTGAGTGATATGCCAAATCTGGATGTCAAAATCATGATGAACGTGGGTAACCCTGATCGTGCATTTGATTTTGCTTGCTTACCTAATGAAGGCGTGGGCTTAGCAAGACTTGAGTTTATCATCAATCGTATGATTGGTGTTCACCCAAGAGCACTGCTGGAGTTTGATAAACAATCTCCTGAGCTGCAAGCCGAAATTCGCCAAATGATGGCGGGTTATGATGATCCGATTGAGTTTTATATTGGTAAATTAACCGAAGGAATCTCGACTCTAGCCGCGGCTTTCTGGCCAAAACGCGTTATTGTCCGTTTATCTGACTTCAAGTCAAATGAATATGCCAACTTAGTCGGCGGGGATATTTATGAGCCTGAAGAAGAGAACCCAATGCTAGGTTTCCGTGGTGCTGGCCGTTATGTGTCTGACAGCTTCCGTGCCTGTTTTGCATTAGAGTGTGAAGCGGTGAAACGTGTTCGTAATACGATGGGCCTAACGAATGTTGAAGTCATGATCCCATTTGTGCGTACCGTTGCACAAGCGGAGTCAGTAATAGCAGAACTGGCGAAACATGATTTGAAACGCGGTGAAAACGGTCTAAAAGTTATTATGATGTGCGAAATACCATCAAATGCTTTACTGGCGGACCAATTCCTCGAACATTTTGACGGTTTCTCTATTGGTTCGAATGATATGACTCAGTTAACATTAGGCCTTGATAGGGACTCAGGTGTTGTTTCTGAATTATTCGATGAACGAAACGATGCAGTTAAAGCGATGTTATCCATGGCGATACAAGCTGCAAAACGCCAAAACAAATATGTAGGCATTTGTGGTCAAGGGCCATCCGACCATCAAGACTTCGCCCAGTGGCTGGTAGATGAAGGCATTGATAGTTTATCTTTAAACCCCGATACTGTCGTACAAACGTGGTTAACGATAGCTGAAAATCAATAGTTATCTCGTTTACGTTTATTAATTATTAGGCTGAATGTGAATAACATTCAGCCTTTTCATTTACTTGATTAAAATGACCTATTGTAGAAATTGATAAATACGATTATCAGTAGATTAATATTAAACAGTTCTGGATAACTGTTCATATAATACTTCTTGGGTATAAGAAAAAAATAAATTAAATATAATTACTCGCATTATGTGTATTAAGTTTTACAAGAGAAACATATCCTAAATAGGCGTAACGAAACTTAATTAATTATATAACGCTAAAGGAGTAAGATTACTGATAATAATGACAGAAATTGATGTTAATCAATAATTATAAACTGATGTTCTGATTGTGACATGAATAGTATTCATATTAAATTAAGATAAAAAAAAAGCCTATCATGGGCTGACAGGCAAAGACTACACACAGCAATTTAGTTAATAAAACCACGCCTAGAAGGGGATGGCATAGTTTTTTAGATCTAGATAATTGAATAATCGAATGTTAAACCATTCATATTATACTATCATTAAGAACACTCTCAATATTAATATTAATCATTGTTACTTAACGAGAATTAATTCAATGGATTTATGTTAACATAAATTAGGCTAAATACTAACGTTAGAATGTTAAATATTGTTTCTAAATATTAATGAGTGGCATTTATTAAGTTAGCAGGCATGCATAGCTTGAACATGCCTGCAACTAATTTAGTGCTATACTACTTTTTAATCGAAAACTCTTCTTCTAGAAACTTTTCAGTTTCTGTTAAGTCTTCATTTGGAACAGCGACTTCATTCATCCAAGCTTTTAGTAAGCTATATGAAACAGCTAATACAACTGGGCCAATAAACAACCCAATCATACCAAATGATAGAATTCCACCAATAACACCAATAAGGATCAAAACCATTGGTAAGTCTGCACCCATTTTAATTAACCATGGGCGTAGAACGCCATCCATGGTAGCAACAACTGCGGCCCATATAGCAAGAATAATTCCCCAGGTTGTATCACCTGTCCAAAACAGCCAAATGACGGATGGCACCATAATGAGTAGAGGCCCCAATTGCGCCACACAGCATATAAACAACAAGACAGTCAAGATGGCGGCATAACCAATACCCGACAAGGCAAGTCCAATTCCCCCGACGATGGCTTGAATTAGCGCGGTGACGACCACACCAAGGGCAACAGCTCGAATCGATTGCGCTGCTAACACGACAGCTGCATCCCCACGGATCCCAGCAAGACGTACAGCAAAGTGGCGGATGCCAACCATCACTGATTCACCTTTAAGGTAAAGCAAACCACTAAACAACAGCATGAGCATCAAATGAAAAACAAATCGTCCCGCGCTAATAGCTTGAGTGGCAAACCACCCTGCAGCTTGGCCAAAGTAGGGTTGAATTTTAGCCAGTAAAGCATTACCACCACTGGCGACTAAACTATGCCATGCATAGTAAATTTTCTCACCGACCATTGGGATGGTATTTAGCCATTCTAAATCAGGCAATGTTAGGCTTGATGGTGATTTGGCTAAATCAATAAGTGGGGTACTATTTTCAATAATGCTGCCGATGAGAATACCTAATGGGATAACGAATAGCAGTAATATAAGAAGAACCATCACTAATGTCGCTAACCAGCGCTTGTGCCATAAGCGAGCTTCTAGCTTTAATAATAGTGGCCAAGTAGCAATGACCATCATTCCAGCCCATACAAAGCCAAGAATAAATGGATTAAGTACCCAAAAGCAGGCTGCTATCATTAAAACGATGGATAATAGGCCGAAAATAAGTTTGGGAAGATCCAAGCGTTTTTGCGATTTTTCCATTAATGACTGATCCTTTACAAATGAAAATTCTGCGTGTGTGGCAAGTTTTTAGGTGAAAATAACGTAATTATTTTTCACGGTTAAAAAAAACAATATTGTGGTATGGTTCATGATGGCAATGTCATCAGCGGCTGTGCTCTCTTTACAGGCTGTGAGGGAATTCATCATAGACCTCAGACACTATTGTGCAACTTTAAATAAAGATAGTACATAACGAGTAATGCGAACACTAAACAACAAGAGTCATCGTTAATAATGATCCCGTGTATATCAGAAGCTCCTCATCTTAGTCATTTAGTCATCGAGTTCTTGCATGAGCTACAAGAACAGGGTTTTACTGGGGATAACGGCACCAGCTATGCTGAGCGTTTATCTATGGCGACGGACAACAGTATTTACCAACTATTACCTCAAGCGGTTCTGTTTCCACGTTCGAGTGCAGATGTACAAATTATCACTCGTCTTGCAGGGCAAGCAAAGTTTCGTGAGCTTAGCTTTACACCTCGGGGAGGAGGGACGGGAACTAATGGGCAATCCTTAACTGAAGGGATTGTTGTCGATATGTCCCGTTACATGAACCGTATTTTAGAAATAAACCCAGAGCAAGGTTGGGTTAAAGTTGAGGCAGGGGTCATCAAAGACCAATTAAATCAGTACCTCAAGCCTTACGGTTATTTCTTTTCACCTGAATTATCCACCAGTAATCGAGCAACGTTAGGTGGGATGATCAACACTGACGCATCAGGCCAAGGCTCATTAGTTTATGGAAAAACGTCTGATCACGTATTAGGCGTCAAAGCCATGGTGTTAGGTGGTGAATGCCTAGATACACGCGCTATGCCTATCGAACTCGCCCAAACGATTGCGTCAGAAGATTCTACGGTGGGGCGCATTTATAAAACGGTGTTAGAACGCTGTTTAGAGCAACGTCCATTAATTGAAGAAAAATTTCCTAAGTTAAACCGTTTCTTAACTGGTTATGATTTACGTCATGTATTTAATGATGCACTAACCGAATTTGACCTTACCCGTATTTTGACTGGGTCTGAAGGGTCTTTAGCCTTTATTACCGAGGCGACGCTTGATATCACACCTTTGCCAAAAGTACGGCGCTTAGTAAATGTAAAATATGACTCTTTTGAGTCCGCATTGCGTAATGCGCCTTTTATGGTTGAAGCGAAAGCACTGTCTGTTGAAACCGTGGATTCAAAAGTACTTAACTTGGCAAAAGAAGACATCGTTTGGCATTCCGTAAAAGCCTTAATTACAGATGTGCCAAATAAAGAAATGTTAGGGTTAAACATCGTCGAATTTAGTGGTGACGATGAAGATGAAATCAATCAATTGACTGAAAGCCTGTGCCAACGCTTAGACGAATTAATGGCAAGCAATCAAGCCGGAGTGATTGGCTATCAAACTTGCCATGATCTTGAAGATATTACGCGTATTTATAACATGCGTAAAAAAGCGGTTGGGTTGTTGGGGAATAGTAAAGGCGCAGCGAAGCCAATTCCATTTGTTGAGGATACCTGCGTTCCCCCTGAGCATCTCGCAGACTATATAGTAGAATTTCGTGCATTATTAGACAGTCATAACTTGAATTATGGCATGTTTGGCCATGTAGATGCAGGTGTCTTACACGTTCGTCCTGCACTTGATATGTGCGATCCGCAACAAGAAGTATTGATGAAACAAATTTCTGATGAAATTGTGGCATTAACCGCGAAATACGGTGGACTACTGTGGGGGGAACATGGGAAAGGTTTCCGTGCACAATATAGCCCTGAATTTTTTGGTGATGTGTTATACGCTGAACTGCGCAACATCAAAGCCGCTTTTGACCCCGATAACCGCTTGAACCCGGGTAAAATCTGTCCACCTGCGGGGCTGGATGCACCGATGAAGCAGGTTGATGATATCAAGCGAGGAACGTATGACCGGCAAATTCCAATCCAAATGCGCCAAGAATTCCGTGGTGCAATGGAGTGTAATGGCAATGGGCTGTGTTTTAATTTTGATGTGAAAAGTCCGATGTGTCCGTCGATGAAGGTGAGCGGTCAACGAGTCCATTCCCCGAAAGGCCGCGCGACACTTGTTCGCGAATGGTTAAGGTTACTCGCGGAACAAGGCGTTACACCAGAACACCTTGAAAAAGGTATTACACAAAGCCAACCATCATTGCGTGGTCTCATAGAGAAAACCCGTAACACTTGGCGTGCGAAGCAAGGCGATTATGACTTCTCTCACGAGGTGAAAGCCTCAATGGCAGGGTGCCTTGCCTGTAAAGCCTGTTCAACTCAATGCCCGATCAAAATTGATGTGCCCTCATTTAGAGCGAAATTTTTAGCGTTGTACCATGGCCGCTATTTACGTCCTATTCGGGATCACATTGTTGCGAACGTTGAAGCAAGTGCCCCATTATTTTCCAAAGTGCCGGGGGTATTTAATTTCTTTTTGCGTCAACCAATGGTGCAAAAATTGAGCCAGCACACTATAGGTATGGTGGATTTACCGTTGTTTTCTCAACCCACGTTAAAACAAGAACTTTCAGGGCATGCCGCAGTTTCTGTCACGCTTGAACAACTTGAAAGTATGACGGGTTCACAGCGTGAAAAATATGTGCTGGTGGTTCAAGACCCTTTCACCAGTTATTACGATGCCAAAGTAGTGGCAGATTTTGTCCGCTTAATCGAAAAATTAGGCCTTAAACCTGTATTGTTACCGTTCTCACCGAATGGAAAAGCACAACACATCAAAGGTTTTTTAGCGAAGTTTGCGAAAACAGCACGTAAGACTGCGGACTTTTTAAATCGAGTGGCAAAGTTACAGCTGCCAATGGTTGGTGTTGACCCTGCGCTGGTACTTTGTTACCGCGATGAATATCATGAAATTTTAGGCAAAGAACAATGCCAATTTACGGTGATGTTGGCGCATGAGTGGTTAATGACATTGCCTGAACCACACAATATGCAAACGGCATCGGCTCAACCGTGGTATTTTTTCGGTCATTGTACGGAATCAACGGCTTTACCTAATAGTGCGAATCAATGGGCAGCGTTATTTGCTCGCTTTGGGCAAACATTAAATAATGTTAGTGTTGGATGTTGTGGCATGGCAGGGACTTATGGGCACGAAGTAGCGAATCTTGAAAATTCAAAAGGAATTTATAACTTATCGTGGAAAGGTGCAATGTCTCCTTTACCAAAAGATCGCTGTTTGAGTTCAGGTTACTCTTGCCGTAGCCAAGTTAAGCGAATGGAAAATGTAGCAATAAAACATCCTATTCAAGCCCTGTTGGAGATAGTTTAATGATTTGGAAACGTCAATTTAATTTGCAACAACTCGCTGAAATGTCAAAAACCTGCATGTTAGGACATCTCGGTATTGAAATAACGGCAATTGGAGATGATTATTTAGAAGGAATAATGCCTGTTGATCATCGTACCAAGCAGCCTTTTGGGTTATTGCATGGTGGTGCTTCCGTTGTATTAGCTGAATCCTTAGGTTCAATTGCGGGTTATATGTGCTCGGAAGGGGAACAAAAGGTGGTCGGGTTGGAAATCAATGCAAACCATGTTCGTGCTGCTCGTTCAGGGGTTGTGAAGGGGATTTGTAAGCCTATTCATTTAGGACGTCGCCAGCAAGTGTGGAATATTGAAATTTTCAATGAACAAGGAAAATTGTGTTGTACTTCTCGCCTGACAACTGCGGTATTATTTGAATAATAACCATTCTAAATATAGGGTTTTTGGCTAATCAAAGGCTGGATAACCCTATAAAACCCTTTCCATTGTGTGGCTTTATGGCCATTCTTTCTATAAATTCATTTTTATCAAGTTAATTAAGTTGTATAATAAATGCATCTTTATTAATTTGTGTCATTTAAGTGTATTATTTAGTACAAATTTAAATGAAAAACACAACTCTATTTACTTGTTATTTATCAATGAATTATGCTAGTTTCTCTAGGGTGTTGTTTGTTTTTTAATCTAAGAGTGGGCAAGAAAAGAGCTAAAATAGCTATAACCTCTTAAAACAAATGGTTGAAGTCAATTAGCTAATCATTACCATAGGGTAGGCAGAGTTAATCTCTTGATAACAGGCTGAAAAGCCATAAGAAATGTGGGGTCAATATGACTGACGGTGTAGAGACATTTTCATTTGATGAAAACAATTGGCAGGGAGTTAACCTGACACAAAGCGCTGCAAAACAAATCAAAAAATTGATGGTGCAAAACCCAAACACAAAAGGGCTTTCACTCGGCGTAAAACAGTCTGGCTGCGCAGGTTTCGGTTATGTGTTTGAGATGATCGAAAACCCAACAGACCAACACCTGTTATTTGAACTCGATGGCGCACACCTTTATGTGCCAAAAGAAGCAATGCCATTTATTGATGGCACAGTCGTTGATTTTGTCCAAGAAGGGCTGAATCAAATTTTCAAATTTAATAACCCGAAAGCCCAACATGCCTGTGGGTGTGGTGAAAGCTTCGGCGTTTAACATGTGAAGTCAGATTATGTCACAGAGCAATGTAGAAGTTGGCGATGATGTTCAAAGCTGGCTTGATGACCAGCGTTATAAAGAAGGCTTCTTTACTGAAGTCGCAACTGATGAAATGGCGAAAGGGATCAACGAAGATGTGATCCGTGCCATTTCAGCAAAACGTAATGAGCCTGAGTGGATGCTCCAATTCCGTCTTGATGCCTTTAATCACTGGAAAGGCATGGAAGAACCTCATTGGCTGAAAGCGAATTACCCAAATCTCGATTATCAGGACTACAGCTATTACTCAGCGCCATCTTGTGGCTCATGCGATGATACTTGTGGTTCGCAAACTGGTGCGACACAAGGCACTGGTGTGGCTGAAACCAATAATTATTTAACCGCTGAAGTTGAAGAAGCCTTTAACCAGTTGGGTGTTCCTGTCCGTGAAGGGAAGGCCGTTGCGGTAGATGCAATTTTTGACTCGGTCTCGGTATCAACAACTTACCGTGATGACCTCGCGAAACATGGGGTTATTTTTTGTTCGTTCAGTGAGGCTATTCAAGAGTACCCTGAACTGGTACAGAAATATCTCGGGTCAGTTGTTTCGAGCCATGATAACTTTTTTGCGGCATTAAATGCGGCGGTAGCTTCAGATGGTACGTTTGTGTATGTACCAAAAGGCGTACATTGCCCAATGGAGCTATCAACGTATTTTAGGATCAACGCAGCCAAAACAGGCCAGTTTGAGCGTACGATTTTAATTGCCGATGAAGGTAGTTATGTCAGCTATATCGAAGGGTGTTCCGCACCTGTTCGTGATAGTTATCAGCTCCATGCAGCGGTTGTTGAAGTGATTATTCATAAAGATGCTGAAGTGAAATATTCAACAGTCCAAAACTGGTTCTCCGGTGGAGATAGCGAAGCCGGTGGGATCCTAAACTTTGTGACTAAGCGCGCACTGTGTGAGGGTGAAAATTCAAAAATGTCATGGACACAGTCAGAAACTGGCTCTGCCATCACATGGAAATACCCAAGCGTTATCCTTAAAGGAGACAACTCAGTCGGTGAATTTTACTCCGTTGCATTAACAAACGGCAATCAACAAGCGGATACCGGAACGAAAATGATCCATATCGGGAAAAACACCCGTTCCACGATCATTTCTAAAGGTATTTCTGCGGGTAAAAGCCAAAACAGTTACCGTGGTTTAGTAAAAATTTTACCGAGTGCACATAATGCACGTAACTTTACCCAATGTGACTCTATGTTAATTGGTACACAGTGTGGTGCACATACTTTCCCCTATGTGGAAGTGAAAAATAATACGGCACAGCTCGAACATGAAGCAACAACCTCACGCATTGGGGAAGACCAGTTATTTTACTGTTTACAACGTGGTATCAGCGAAGACGATGCAATTTCAATGATTGTAAATGGTTTCTGTAAGGATGTGTTCTCGGAGCTCCCATTAGAATTTGCCGTAGAAGCACAAAAATTACTGGCGATCAGCTTAGAGCACAGCGTGGGCTGATCCTAATCGAGTTTATTTGCGCTAAAGCGCTAAAGGCATGTAAATATGTTAAGTGTTAAAGATTTACACGTGAGTGTAGAAGGTAATGAGATTTTAAAAGGGTTATCTCTGGAAGTAAAACCAGGGGAAGTTCATGCCATCATGGGGCCAAATGGCTCAGGTAAAAGTACATTATCAGCCACACTTGCTGGCCGCGAAGAGTATGAAATTGATAGCGGTGAAGTAACGTTTAAAGGTAAAGACCTTTTTGAATTAGATCCCGAAGAGCGCGCAGGGGAAGGTGTTTTTCTCGCATTCCAATATCCAGTCGAAATTCCAGGGGTCAGTAACCAATTTTTCTTACAAACGGCAGTTAATGCGGTTAGAGAATATCGCCAGCAAGAAGCATTAGATCGTTTTGATTTTCAAGATTTTATTGAAGACAAAATCAAATTATTAGAAATGCCAGAAGATTTGCTTGCGCGTTCTGTCAACGTAGGTTTCTCCGGTGGTGAGAAAAAACGTAATGATATCTTGCAGATGGCAGCACTAGAACCTCAATTGTGTATCCTCGATGAAACTGACTCCGGTTTAGATATTGATGCACTGAAAATTGTGGCTAACGGGGTGAATTCATTACGCTCGCCAGAGCGTTCATTCATCATTGTCACTCACTATCAGCGTATTTTGGATTATGTGAAACCTGACTTTGTCCATGTGTTATATCAAGGGAAAATCATCAAATCAGGTGATTTCAGTTTAGCGAAAAAACTGGAGGAGCAGGGTTATGGCTGGCTTATTGACCAACAGTGAAAGAGCACAAAAACGTGCAGAAGTTGCGAAGCTGAATGAGCAAGCTATGTCACGTTTTTCTGAATTATTTGAGCAGCGACACGGTGCGAACTCCCAACATGCTAAAACGCATTGGGAAATGGCAAAACAAGTTGGCTTACCTGTGTTCCGCCATGAAGATTGGCACTATACACCACTAAATACGGTACTTGAGGCTCAGTATCGTTTTAGTGACGGTGATGTTGTAGCAAAAGAGTGTGAGGCATTGGCTCTGCCGATTGATGCATATCGCCTTGTTTTAATTGATGGGCGCTATAGTTCAACATTAAGCTCCATTGATATGGGGCCATTCCAAGTGGCTTTGCTTGATAACCAAGACTTGCTTCCTTCGCCTGTAAATAGCGAGATCTTCTTGCATTTAACTGAAAGCTTGGCGGTACAACCGTTAGTTATTCACCTTGCGGCAAATAAAGTAGCAGAAAAACCATTATATCTGCTGAATATTTCAACGGGGAGCGGCGATAAACAAGCAACAAATATTAGCCAGTATCGCTACCATTTAACGTTAGATGCAAACAGTAAAGCCCAAGTCATTGAGCATTATGTCAGTTTGAATGACGAAATGCACATGACGGGCAGCCGCTTAACGGTTGAAGTTGGTGATAATGCAGACTTTAGTCACTTTAAGTTAAATGTTGAAAATGGTCAGTCTCAGCATTTTGCTCACAATGATATTGTTGTTGGTCGCGATAGCCGTGTGAAAAGTACGAGTTTTTTACTTGGCGCATTATTAACGCGTAACCATACCAGTGCTCGCCTTGATGGTGAAAATACTGAGTTAGAACTTAACAGTATATTGTTACCTAAAGGCAATGAAATTGCAGATACGCGCACGTATTTAGAGCACAATAATAGCTACTGCAATAGTCGCCAATTGCACAAAGTCATTGCAATGGATAGCAGTAAAGCTGTCTTTAATGGCATGATTAAAGTGGCACCGAACGCATTAAAAACGGATGGTCAAATGACTAACAACACGTTGTTGTTAGGTGAGAAAGCAGAAATTGATACCAAGCCTCAGCTTGAGATTTATGCTGATGACGTAAAGTGTGGTCACGGTGCAACAGTCGGTCGTATTGATGACGAACAACTGTTTTATCTGCGTTCAAGGGGAATTGAGGGGAAAGCAGCAAAACATATGATTATTATTGCATTTGCTGCGGAACTTACAGAATCTATTGAATCGGAAGAATTAAAACACGCTGTGATGGCAAACATCCGCCAGCGCTTAGCGGAGGTTTAATATCCATGTCATTCAATGTCGCATCAGTCAGGCAGGATTTTCCTGCCTTATCTCAGTCAGTCAATAATCATCCGCTGGTCTATTTAGATAGCGCTGCAAGTGCGCAGAAGCCTTTGCAAGTTATTGAAAAAGAAAGTGAGTTTACACTGCACCAATATGCCGCGGTTCACCGCGGTATACATACTCTTAGTGCAAACGCGACGACAATGATGGAAGACGTTCGTCAAAAAGCAGCCGCTTTCATTCATGCCGCTTCAAATGAAGAAATCGTGTTTGTTAAAGGTACGACGGAAGGCATTAACCTTGTTGCAAACAGTTTTGGGCGGAAGTATTTCCATGAAGGGGACAATATTGTCATCACTGAAATGGAACACCATGCGAATATTGTACCTTGGTATATGTTAGCAGAGGAAATTGGCTTTGAAATCCGTATTATACCAATTTCAGATGATGGTAGGCTGCAATTAGATGTATTAAAGGATGTCATTGATTCACGCACGCGATTGCTGAGCTTTACACATATCTCTAATGTATTAGGAACAGTTAATCCCGTACAGGATATCATCAAGCAAGCACGAGCCATTGCGGCTTCAAAAGGCGGTGAGATCGCGGTATTGGTCGATGGCGCGCAAGGTGCAATGCATCAGCAGGTTGATGTGCAAGCCTTAGACTGTGATTTCTATGTGTTTTCAGGTCACAAGCTATATGGCCCGACGGGTATTGGTATCCTTTACGGTAAAAAAGCTATTTTGGATATGATGCCTCCATGGGAAGGTGGTGGGGCGATGATCCGCCAAGTTAGCCTGACCAAAGGGATCACTTTTGCTGATGCACCATGGCGCTTTGAAGCAGGAACACCGAATGTAAGCGCAATTATTGGTTTAGGGGCGGCATTCGATTATTTAAATGCACTAAATTTATCTGATGTATTTGCTCATGAAGCCGAAGTGATGGCTTATGCGTCTAAGAAATTACAAGAAATACCGTCCATTAAATTGTATGGTAATGACCAACGGGAAGGGGTACTCGCTTTTAATTTAGGGGAGCACCATGCCTATGATGTGGGGTCTTTTCTTGATAGATATGGTATTGCAATCCGTACTGGCCATCATTGTGCTTTACCGTTAATGGAACATTATCATGTTCCCGCTATGTGCCGTGCTTCAGTAGGAATTTATACCACTAAGGAAGAGGTTGACTTCTTATTCAATGCGTTACAGCGCATCAAAAAATTGTTAGGCTAAGCACATAAGAAACACAGAGTAAAGGAAATGAGCATGCCCGCATTACCCGATGAAAATAAGTTATTACGCAATTTCTCTCGCTGCCAAGATTGGGAAGAACGCTATCTCTACATGATAGAATTAGGGGGGCGTTTACCTGAACTCACCGCGGTGCAAAGATGCGATAATAATTTAATCGCCGGTTGCCAAAGTCAAGTGTGGATTGATATGCAAAAACAAGCTGACGGGACAATTACGTTTGCAGGTGACAGCGACGCTGCAATCGTTAAAGGGTTAGTTGCTATTGTGATCATTCTTTTTCAAGGTAAAACGGCCCAACAAATATTAGCACTCGATGTTAAGTCATTTTTTGAGCAATTAGCATTGGAGCAGCATTTAACACCTTCACGCACTCAAGGCTTAAATGCGATGATCCGTACAATTTTATCGCGCGCGGCACAATTCGAGTGATCCTACCGAGGGGAGCGTTATGCATGCTCCCTTACCTATATTTTACTTCTTAGGTGTTACTCTTTATCTGGGTAACACACTAAATTCACCGTGTTTCACGATATCTAACTATATTTAACCATCATAAAAAGACAGCGCTCTTATTAATACTTAATAAAAATATTTATTTAGTATTAAAGATATGAAAGATAGTTGCTATTATGAACAATAATCATTGAATTATTGTAAGAATATTATTTTCCTTGGAGTAGATATGAAAAGAGTTTTGACGGTGGCAAGTTTGTTTGTCATGAGTGCCTTATTGGCTCCAGTTCAAGCAAAAGAATACCCATTACCTGATAGTAACACTCGCCTTATCGGGGAAAATTATACGTACATCGTCCCCAATGATGGGCGGCCGTTGGAAGCCATTGCCAGTGAGCACCAAATTGGCTTACTCGGTATGCTTGAAGCTAACCCAGGAACAGATCCATACCTTCCTGAAGCGGGTAAAGAACTTATCATTCCAGCACAAATGCTATTGCCGTCAACACCAAGAACAGGGATCGTGATTAATTTGGCAGAGCTGCGTTTATATTATTACCCAGCGAACAGTGAAGAAGTGATCGTATACCCTATTGGTATTGGTCAATTAGGTCGTGATACACCTGAAATGGTGACTTCAGTAAGCCAATCAATTAAAGACCCTACATGGACACCCACGGCAAATATTCGTAAAAATTATGCGAAAGAAGGTATAACGCTTCCTGCTGTCGTTCCTGCTGGCCCTGAAAACCCAATGGGCTTATATGCATTACGGCTAGCACATGGGCGTGGTGAATATCTGATCCATGGTACTAATGCGGATTTTGGGATTGGTATGCGAGTGAGCTCCGGTTGCATTCGTTTACGTCCTGATGATATTGAAGCATTATTCAAGACAGTACCAAGAGGAACACGTGTTCAAGTTATTGATCAGCCCGTAAAATATTCTAAAGAACCTGATGGTAGTTATTACATCGAGGTGCATCAGCCATTATCACGGACGAGTAATGATGACCCTCAAACCATGCCAATCAAGCTATCTGACGATTTTAAGCGTTTTCTTGAAAATGAAGGGGTTGATAAGGCTTTAGTAGAAAAAGAGCTAGCAAGGCGTTCTGGTATGCCTGTGCGTGTTAATAATGATCAGGGTAACAGTATTCCTGAAAGTGAAACACAACACGAAGGTTTAGTGCCTATTGAACCATTCTCTATTTCACAACCAGAACCTATCTATGATGGTAAAGTTGGTGCTTTGTTACCTGCGAAATACCGTTCTTCTGTTGTAAATCAATAATCCTGACAAATAATAAGGGCCTATTTTCATAGGCCCTCATAAATACTATTAGCTTCAAAGAAGCGTCGTATCAGCTAGATAACGACCAAATCGAACTTATTTTTTGTAAGTACGAACTTGGTTATCTAAACGCTGGTTAGCGCGTGCTGCTTCTTCTTGAGCTGTCTGTACGTCAGAACGCAGAGACTGAACGTCGTTGCTCAGTTGATCAACTTTACCATTCAGAGTTTGCACGTCTGAAGAGAGTTTTTGCACTTCAGTGCTGTTAGAACAACCCGCTAGTAATGCTGAAGCTAATACGATAGAGCCCAGTACAATTTTAGTACGAATCATTATTTTACCCTCTAGATTGATTTATCTTGAAAATATAAAAAAGCAAGTCACCAAACAATAGAGCTAAGCTTGTTATCTTAAAGCTTGCTATATCCCTTTAAAACAACCTAATGAAAATTAGGGTATGGCACTTACTATGTCTTATGCTAGTACTAAATATAAAGTTTTGCTAGAAATACTTTATATTTAGTACTAGGAAAAAGGAGAAAAATTTAAACTAAGAATAATAAAGGTTGTTATTTGACCAATTCGAGTGTGTTTTATGATATTACTCTTAAATTGCGGTAAGATATTTACCAAAGAAAAGGAAATAAAGGAATAGTTACATCAAGGAAGCACTTAATGTTAAATCTAAATAAAAAAGGCCGATAGCAAAAATAGTCACTATCAGCCTCGATAAGGAAATTAAAAATTAAAGTACATGAACTGAAGATGTGTTGGTTGTGCCACTTTGTACTAATGCTCCAGAAACCATTACAACAGCATCACCAGAAACCGCTAAGCCACTTTCAAGCGCTGCGCGTTTACCTTCACGATAAAAATCATCTGTGGATGTAAAACCACCTACAATCATTGGGATCACACCTTTGACTAACAGTAACTGGCGGGCAGTTTCTTCATTAGTCGTTAACGCGAGGATTGGCGCAGTAGGGAAATATTTACGAACAGATTTAGCAGACTTACCGCCGTAGGTTGCAACAACGATTAGT
Organism: Providencia sp. PROV032; assembly: GCF_028484875.1. Classification (NCBI taxonomy): domain Bacteria; kingdom Pseudomonadati; phylum Pseudomonadota; class Gammaproteobacteria; order Enterobacterales; family Morganellaceae; genus Providencia; species Providencia sp. PROV032. Next base: position 57,889 of record NZ_JAMPSX010000001.1, on the reverse strand, counting down.
GGCACGTCTAATTTTTCAGACATTTCCACTGCACCACGACAGACAGCCTCAGTGACACGTAAGCGTTGGCTTGGTTTTTGGCTATCAATGCGAGTTTGCATGATACGGTCTGTACGCTCACAGATAGTTGCCATAATGGTAACAGCTTCTACTGGATATTTACCTTTAGCGCTTTCACCAGACAGCATAACTGCATCTGTGCCATCTAAAATAGCGTTGGCCACGTCGCCTGCTTCTGCGCGGGTAGGGCGTGGGTTTTTGATCATTGAATCTAACATTTGCGTTGCAGTAATGACGACTTTGCGTGCAGCGACACATTTTTCAATCATCATTTTTTGTGCAAAAATAACTTCTTCAACAGGGATTTCAACGCCTAAATCACCACGAGCAACCATGATGCCGTCAGAAGCTTCTAAAATTTCATCAAAGTTATTTAAACCTTCTTGGTTTTCAATCTTCGAAATAATTTGAATGTTCTCGCCACCATGTTTTTTCAGATGAGCACGAATTTCTTCAACATCAGAGCGCTTACGGATAAAAGAAGCTGCTACGAAATCAACACCTTGTTCGCATCCAAACACTAAGTCTTCTTTGTCTTTTTCAGCTAACGCTGGCAGGCCAATGGAAACGCCTGGTAGATTAACCCCTTTCTTCTCCCCGAGGTCACCGTTATTTAAAACCTCACAGACGACTTCAGTCGCAGTGACATTAGTCACTTTCATACCAATTAAGCCGTCATCAACTAATACGGTATTGCCGACTTTTAAATCTGAAGTTAAGCCTGAGTATGTCACAGCAACTTTATCTTTATTACCGATCACGGAAGTGTCGGTAGTGAATGTAAAGGTTTGGCCTGCAACGAGAGAAACGTCGTTACCACCTTCCAATTTCATGGTGCGGATTTCAGGGCCTTTAGTATCGAGTAAAATAGCAGCTTGTTTACCTGTTTTTGCACAAACAGAGCGAAGATTTTTAATACGTTGACCGTGTTCTTCATAGTCACCGTGAGAAAAATTTAGGCGCATGACATTCATGCCCGCATCAAGGAGTTGAGTCAGTTTTTCTTCTGATTCGGTTTTTGGACCGATAGTACAAACAATTTTAGTTTTTTTCATGGCAGTCTATCTAATGTTATAAAGGAAATCGGTATTGCCGCCGACGCTTAGTACATTTAATAAATCGTGCGCATATAAAATTTTGTTGCGCAACTCATTTACAAGAATAGGCGACAGTCTGGTGTTTAATGCATTTATACACTTAAATTTGTCACATTTTGATTCTTATTATAGTGTAGATGACAAATTCAATTAAAGCTAACGTATTGATTTGCTACTGTTGAAACCTTTCAGCCAGCGCGGGTATTATAGACAACAAAAAACTGTGAGACAAATCAAATTTTACTAAATTAGAAGAAGAGGCCATTTAGATCAAAAATTCAATTGATATTAAGTAACCTAATTTGTTGCGCAACAAATTAAGGGAATGATAGTAAACAATCAAGAAAAATTTTAAGGTGGGAGGCATGATAACAAAATGGTGCGTCCGAGTAGACTCGAACTACCGACCCCCACCATGTCAAGGTGGTGCTCTAACCAACTGAGCTACGGACGCACTGAAAAGTTTGGATTGTGTTAATTTGAAATGGTGCGTCCGAGTAGACTCGAACTACCGACCCCCACCATGTCAAGGTGGTGCTCTAACCAACTGAGCTACGGACGCACTGAAAATTAACATTGTGTTGTGTTCACTAGAAATGGTGCGTCCGAGTAGACTCGAACTACCGACCCCCACCATGTCAAGGTGGTGCTCTAACCAACTGAGCTACGGACGCATTTAAAAGTTATCTAGGTGACAACGGGGATGAATATTAACGTTATGAGGTTCATCTGGCAAGGGGAAAATGTATTTTCGTGATAGTTTGCTCGTATTTAAAACTATCTGGTGCGAAATACACCTTCCCCCATAATAAAAAGCTTAAAAAACCGTCAATTAGCGTGCTGAGCGAAGTAGAATAACATCCTCTGTCTGCTTATGGATCCACATAATACGTGTTGCCATACCTATCGCAGCTGCGCTTAATCCAATGATAAAGCCAATCCAAAAGCCTTTAGGGCCCATAGCTGGAGCGATAATATCAGTTAATGCTAAGATATAACCGGAAGGTAAACCAAGTAACCAATATGCGGTGAAGGTAATAAAGAAAATAGAACGTGTATCTTTGTAGCCACGTAAAATTCCCGCACCAATAACTTGCACAGAGTCTGATAATTGATAAATAGCGGCATATAGCATCAAACTACTCGCTAAAACAACCACTTCAGGGTTTTTGTTATACATCATTGCAATCGGTTCACGGAAGACCGCAGTGAGAACGGCGGTAAAACAAGCGATCATTAAGCCAACAGCAATACCAGTATAAGATGAAACTTTAGCGGCTTCAGTCGATTTCTGTCCTAAGTTATAACCTACGCGAATAGTTGCAGCTATTCCTAATGATAATGGGAACATAAACATCACGGAGCTGAAATTCAATGCAACTTGATGGCCAGCGACTGCAACAACACCTAATGGCGCGACTAACAAGGCGACGACGGCAAATAAAGTGACCTCAAAGAAAAGTGCCAGACCAATAGGGGTACCTAATACGATAATTCGCTTTAAGATTAATGGATTTGGCGATGTGAAAGAGACTGTAGGGCGAATATCGCGCTGCGCAGTAGCACGTTTCACATACCATCTCATCATCAGACACATAGCCCAATACACTGATGCGGTCGCGACACCACAGCCCACACCACCTAAAGCTGGGGCACCAAAGTGACCATAGATAAAGATATAGTTAATGGGAATATTAATCATCAAGCCAAGAAAACCAATCACCATCCCCGGTTTGGTTTTTGAAAGCCCTTCACATTGACTACGATACACCTGATAAAATAAGTATCCCGGGGCTCCCCACATAATAGCATGTAAAAAACGGACAGACTTATCCGCCAATTCTTTATCAATATGGGGCATATTGCTGATAATAAGCTGGCTATTATAAAGAAGACACATAATACTTAAGGCTAAAAGCAGCGCTAACCACAGCCCTTGTTGAATTTGGTCTCCAATCAAGTTACGACGGCCTGACCCATTCATTTGTGCAACGATTGGAGTTAAAGCCATCAAAATGCCCTGGCCAAAAAGAATAGCTGGCAGCCAGATGGAAAACCCAACTGCAACTGCGGACATCTCAATTTCACTAACACTTCCAGCCATAACGGTATCCACAAACCCCATTGCAGTTTGTGAAAATTGAGCCAAAACGATAGGAATACCAAGTGCCAACAAGCTACGCGCTTCTGTAAAATATTTCTGCACGCATACACCTTTGTAATAAAAGAAAATAAGAGGAAAAAATTAGAAAAATAAATGAGTTACTAAGTTCTCATTGATTATTAAAAACCGCTCATTCTATCCCTTTTCTAAATGGATTCCAATAATGATATGGTAACAAACTATAAAAGAGCATTTTAGAACCTAATATATGGATAAATACTCGATTTATTAACGTCTTGTTTATCACTCAAATAGGATAGATCTCTAAAAATTCTGATGTAAACTGAGCTTATTAATCCACTACACTGGGAATCATTATGTTTACAGGCATTGTCCAAGCGACCGCTCCTATTATTGAAATTACAGAAAGAGCCAACTTTCGAACTCATGTAATGAAATTTACCCCTGAATTACTTATAGGTTTAGAAACAGGGGCTTCCGTTGCGCATAATGGTTGTTGTTTGACGGTAACGAAAATCGATGGTGAGAGAGTCAGTTTTGATCTAATTAAAGAAACTCTGAGATTGACTAACTTAGGGGAATTACAAGAAGGTGATGTTGTTAACATCGAACGCGCCGCAAAATATGGTGACGAAATTGGCGGCCATATCGTTTCTGGTCATATCATGACAACAGCTGAAATTAGTAAAATTTTCACATCCGAAGATAACCACCAAATTTGGTTGTCAATTCATGATAAAGCTTTGATGAAATATATTTTGCATAAAGGCTTTGTGGCGATTGATGGCATCAGTTTAACGGTGGGTGATGTAATTAATAATCGGTTTTGTGTACATTTAATCCCAGAAACATTAGAGAGAACAACACTAGGTAAAAAACGCTTGGGTGATAAAATAAATATAGAGATAGACCCACAAACGCAGGCAATTGTTGATACGGTTGAACGCGTTTTAAATCAAAAAGAACAAGAAAAGTTATTACAGCAAGCAGAAGAGTTGGCTAATGTAGCAAAAACAGAGTGAATAGGCATTAAAGCAAGCAATTGCGTTATTTATGTTAAAGATAAATAGCGATATAAGCAATCAGGTAGGCTATAGCAATAGTAGTTTATGCTATAGCCTGAATAAAGTATGGTTGGATTTTGTTTATTGAATATAGGTTACGGAGTTCTATTAAATAAAGAAGGTTAAAATTGCTTAAAAATACAATGCGCTCTAGTTTTCATTATTAATAGATCATTTTTCACTAAAATTGACAGAAAAGCTAGCGTTATCACGTTCAATTGCTTCAACTAATCGCTTGAAATGCGGACTGTTTTTATGCATCTCTAATGCCTGAGTGTCTTCCCATTCCTCGAAAACAATGTAACCATTTTCTTTAGCCATAAGATCATATTGAATGCATCCTTTCTCTCGGCGGCTTAGTTTTGCTAAGTCACGAACGATTTCTTTCGTTAAATACCCATCCGTCCTTTCTGTTGTAATTTGGGCATACGCAACAATACTCATTCCGTTCTCCTTATGTATTAAGAACTATCTTAATGGGTACTTAGTTTTTGTATTGTAAAAAAGCGAATAACTTGATTTTAAAAATGCCGACGGCGTCATAGTAAAGTATCTTTTAAAATCACGGTAAAAGTGGGATTGGTCATAATAGCCTGTTTCAAACCAGCGGTAGGTATCTGGTTCTACTACCATACTTTTTAAAACGTGCTCTAAGCGACAATTGATCTGGTACCTTTTTGGTGTAATACCGTATTCTTTTAAAAACTCTTTTTGAATGACTCGGAGATGTAAACCTGTCTCTTCGGCAATTTCAGTGATTTTTTTAGTTGGGTTACGATATAGCAACTCTAAAATTTCATCTGTGAAATGAGACTTTTTCTTGGCTTTTGTCCTATTAAAGCAATCCAACAACTCTTTGAATGAAGAGTTAGCTAAAGCTTCAAACCAACGGTCTTTCCATATGTCATTTAGTGCGATGGGTTTATCAGTATAATTTAGTGTTCTTTGAGGTAGAAGAAAACGCAATGCATCATGACGAATACGTAATACCATAACTTTTGAAAAATTAGGGCTAGCAGTAAATGTGTTGACTCTAGGAATAATCAGCTGATAAGGGTCTGCGGCTGAGTTGCTTTCAGTTGTCATGTGAAATGTATCTGATGAAACCCAGATTTCAGCACCTGTTCCAGGAAAAATTTTAATTGCCTCTGTAAACTCTTTGATTATTAAAATAGAGCTAACAAAGGATTTTAATTCATCTGGTGGATAATACTGTTTTAACATCATTCTTGAGCACTCATTATTTAATGTCGCAATGATAACGTTTTTTAACAAGAAAATTAACCATGAAACATCTATATCTTAGTAGATAACAAAAAAAAATCCTTATTTATTAGTGAAATCCGCTTAGATTAAGGGGTTTTGACAAGAAAGTTCAGGTTTTGTGAGCTAAGAATAATGGGTGATATAGAAAAATACTTAATAAATGTTACGGTATAACCATAAGAGTTATACATTGGAAGAAGTTTTTGGGAATTAGTTAAATATCAATCATGCCGATTATATACGGCATGATTGATTCGACAAGCTATACTTTAGGAGATCGTTTGGCAATCGACCTGCTTAAGATCTTGATTATTTTTATTGCCGCAGCGTTGCATAAAATAACCAATGGTCATTGGAATAATGGTAACCGCCATGACACCCGTTGTTGCTAACAATGGGTCTAAACTCAGGGCTGAAACAAGTAGGCTTGCTAAGAAACATAGACCTAATTGTAAGGCATTTTGCAATGCAGCTGCTTTACCACTCGCGCTAGGAAATGCATTTAGTGCTTTGGATACTGCAATAGGATAAGAGGCCCCGTTCATTGCCGCCATAAAGCAAAATGGGATCAATATCATGGTTAATGATGGTGTGGTATAGATAGCCATGATAAATAAAATAGACATGCTTACCGCGTAACCAATTAATAATAATGGAAATAGCGTTTCTGCGCGAACTTTTGCTAATAAAATGCGGCAGCCATATCCACCAACAATAAAGGCTAAAGTTTGTGGAATATAGCTCAAACCAATATCAGCAGGGTTGAAGCCCATGTCACGTAAGATAAAAGGTGACCCGGTTAACCAAGCGAAGAAACCCGCGCTACAGGATGCATAAACCAGCACGTTACCGCTGAAAACAGGGGAACTGAGCAAGTTTGAGAAAGAAATCTTAGTTTCTGGTTGGTTATCATCAGTTAGTGTTTTAACTGAAACATTTTTCAAAAAGAGTGTCGGTAATAAAAGTAGTATGCCCACCGCCATTAGGATCAGGAAAATTGCTTCCCATGTTTGGTGCTCTAGAACCCATGCTCCTAATAATGGGGCTAAAGCCGGGGATAGCGCGACTAGTGGCATGATAGAAGCAAAGACTTTTTGGGTATTTGCCTCATCATAGCGGTCGATAACAAGGGCTTGCCATAAAACTGCCGCGGAGCAGACCCCAACAGCCTGTAAAAAACGTAGTGTTAATAGCTGTGTTGCGGTTTCGACCCAATAAATGGCTAAGCTACTGATAATGAAAATAGTTAAGCCCACAATTAGCACAGGCTTACGGCCAAGTTTGTCTGATAATGGCCCCCATAATAGCTGAGCAAAGGCAAAACCAGCTAAAAAAATACTGAGAGAAGCACTGATGGCGCCTTCAGAGGTATGCAAGGTGTTTTGCATAGCGCCAAATGCAGGTAAATACATATCAATGGCTAAAAAACCTAGCATACTAAGTCCTGCAAGGTAAACCATAAAACCCGGAGAATTTTTTTTCACAGTATTCGACATAATTATTACTTATCTGATATTTAAAAAATTGTTAATGATGATGTCATTGTATAGGCTATTTTTTTAGGTTGTGAAACGGTAATATTTGGATCTTGCCATCAAAATTTTTGAAAGGAGAGGTTATGTGGTCTGCGCATGCACTCGAAGTGATTGATGCAGTTGCTCGAACTGGAAGTTTTAGTGGTGCTGCTGATGAATTGCACCGTGTACCTTCTGCAATCAGTTATACCGTCAAGCAAGTTGAGGAATGGCTTGCTGTTCCTCTATTTGAACGCCGACATCGCGATGTTGTTCTGACAGAAGCAGGGGCGATATTTATTAAGGAAAGTCGTTCTGTTATCAAAAAAATGACAGATACAAGACATCAATGCCAGCAAGTTGCAAATGGCTGGCGCGGGCAATTTAGTATTGCTGTTGATTGTATTGTTAAACCCCAAAGGACAGAACAATTACTTATTGATTTTTATCGTCATTTTCCCGATATTGAACTTTTTATTCACCCTGAAGTGTTTAATGGAGTGTGGGATGCACTTGCTGACGGACGTGTAGATGTTGCGATTGGAGCGACTCGAGCGTCCCCGATAGGCGAAAGATACAGCTTCCGTGATATGGGTTTTATGCCGTGGATGTGTGTCGCAAGTCCAGAACACCCATTAGCCCAAATAGGTGAGAAACTGACTGATGACCAAATGAGAGAGTACCCGAGTTTGTGTCTTGAAGATACCTCTCGTAACCTTCCCAAACGTGATACTTGGGCACTTGATAACCAACGTCGGCTTGTCGTGCCTTACTGGGAAAATGGTTTAGCTTGTTTGGTTAATGGGCTATGTGTTGGAATGGTACCGGAGCATCGAGCAGCTCCGCTTTGTGAAAAAGGCCAATTAGTTGAACTAACATTAGCACAGCCATTTCCACCCAGTCCTTGCTGTTTAACTTGGGTGGAAAATAGTACATCACCCGCGCTCCGTTGGTTATTGGATTACCTTGGTGATAATGAAACGCTCAACGCAGAGTGGCTTTCAACTTAACGGTTTGTCTTATCGACGATAATCGATAAATGGCCCGTCAGCGACAGAGCGACGCTCTACAAGGCGAGGGTGAACTTCAATTGTTTGAGCATCTTCGCGCTTATTTATGATACGGTCGAGCAGCATGGTGAAGGCCATTTGGCCTAAACGCTCTTTGGGTTGGTGGATAGTGGTCAATGCTGGTGTGAAATAGCGCGCATTTCGCACATTATCATAACCAATGATTGAAATGTCTTGTGGAACGCGTAGCCCCATTTCATCAGCCGCACAAATGGCTCCCATCGCCATGATATCGCCACCACAAAATACCGCAGTAGGACGTTGTTTATGGCTTAAAATTTGCATCATTGCTTTATAGCCAGATTCAGGTTCGAAATCACCTTGTACTATCCACTGGTCTTTCAGTGTGATCTTTGCCTCTTCCATTGCTTTTTTGAAGCCTGTTAAGCGGCCGATACCGGTGTTTCTTTCAAGCGACCCTGGGATCACACCAATATCACGGTGCCCACGGTCAATTAAATAGCGGCCTGCAAGATACCCACCATGGAATGAATTATCAATAATACTGTCTGTAAAATCACCTCGGGAGGTTCCCCAATCCATCACCACCATTGGGATATTACGATAGTCTTCAAGCATACTAATTAACGTATCTGGATATTCAGAACACATCACGAGTAGGCCGTCAACGCGCTTTTGCGCTAACATTTGCAAATATGCTTTTTGTTTTCCCAAATTATTATGAGAATTACAAAGTATAAGTGTGTAACCTTTTTCATAACAACTATTTTCAACTGATTCAATCACTTCTGCGAAATAAGGGGCTTCGCTTGAGGTTGCGAGTAAGCCAATCGACTTTGTATGATTAACTTTTAAACTACGGGCAACCGCACTTGGCGAATAATTAAGCTCTTTAATTGCAGCCCAAACCGCAGCCTTAGTGTCATCAGCCACAAAGCGCGTTTTATTAATAACATGGGATACGGTTGTGGTGGATACGCCAGCGCGCTTCGCCACATCTTTAATCGTTGCCATGGGGGAAAAAAACTCCTGACCAATAACCGGTCTCTATAATAATTCTTGTTAAAAAATTACCTGCATATTGATGCATTGATCCTTTGCTGGCAATAATTTAGCGATTTGTTGTCGATTTTGTCTGATCTAGCGCAAAAACGAAAGAAATAATTGATGTTATAACATGTGATATAGACACTAGTTTTACTTTTTTAGATATGTATACTTAATAACCTTAATTAATGAGTGGTTATTTGTTAATTCAATGACATTAAAATGAGAGGAACTCATGGATACAGATTTTAAATATGGATTGCTTGCTGCATTGGGCTCATTAGCACTGATTATTTTTCTTGCTGCACATATTTTCTGATTTTATTCCAGCCTCGAGTAGGTGAAATAAAAGGGCGAGTACATCTCGCCCTTGTCAATTTAGTCTTTGTTTCGATACTTGCTAGAGGACTATGCTAAGTTTTCTTCCACAAATTTCCAATTAACCAGTGCCCAGAAGTTTTCTAAGTATTTAGGGCGGGCGTTGCGGTAATCGATATAGTATGCATGCTCCCAAATATCAACGGTTAACACAGGTTTGTCGTCACCAGAGATTGGGGTCGCAGCATTCGATGTATTGACGATTGCAAGGCTACCATCTGCTTTTTTTACTAACCAAGTCCATCCAGCACCGAAGTTTTTGGTTGCGGCATCAGTAAACTGAGCTTTAAATTCAGCAAAAGAACCGAATGCTTTATTAATCGCTTCCGCAACTTTGCCTGTCGGCTCGCCACCAGCGTTTGGCGCTAAGCAATTCCAATAGAAAGTGTGGTTCCAAACTTGTGCCGCGTTGTTAAAAACCCCAGCTTCAGAAGTTTTGATAATTTCTTCTAAAGATTTTCCTTCAAAGTTAGTACCTTTGATGAGGTTATTTAAGTTAACAACATAAGTGTTGTGGTGTTTACCATAGTGATATTCTAAGGTTTCTGCAGAGATATAAGGTTCTAAAGCATCTTTTGCATACGGTAAAGCGGGTAGTTCAAATGACATTGCGTACTCCTTGATTGCTTTTATATCAAAATACTCAGGGTGTTTGCTCTTAAAATGAGCAAAATAATATGTCACAGCTTATCATTAGAGTTTCGCCTATTGGCGATATGATACTTAATATATTAATAATAGCACGATCAACCTTACAAAGGTAAAGGTAATGATGCGGCTAAGATGCTAACAGATAAATAGAAAAATTACAGATAAAAATCATATAGATATTGTAGGTAGGGAACCTAAGTACATTAAATTTCAGTTCTTACCTAGAAATAGCTACTTGTTTGACTTAGGTAAAGAGAAGATAGAAAAGGTGCCTTTTTGTTTTTTGGAATGTTATAGTAATGCCCCTATAAAACTGGCATATTGTATGAAACAATTCAGTTTCTTATTATATCAGTCAATGTGTTCTGTTAAGTTGAGGTAGACTCTCAGTTACCGGCTGACTGCAAAACCTGCATCTTTGTTTTAAGGAAGTTAAAAATGACAACTATTGAAAGAATTGAGCGCCAAATTAAAGAAAACCCAATTTTATTATATATGAAAGGCTCTCCTAAACTTCCGAGCTGTGGTTTTTCTGCTCAGGCAGTACAAGCTCTGTCTTCTTGTGGTGAACGTTTTGCCTATGTTGATATCTTGCAAAACCCAGATATTCGTGCGGAACTGCCAAAATATGCAAATTGGCCAACTTTCCCTCAACTGTGGGTTGATGGTGAGCTAGTCGGTGGTTGCGATATTATCATGGAAATGTTCCAGCGTGGTGAGCTGCAATCTCTAATTAAAGAAACGGCTGATAAATACCGTTCAGCAGATGAAGCTAGCGCAGACTGATTTAAACAATAAATAAAAGACTAAAAAACCGTATTTGGTAAAAGCATTGATGACTTTCTACTAAATACGGTTTTTTATATTATTGCTATTGATAAAAAGTTATTGAGAATCTTCAATAATTGGCCAGCCACCCAATTTCTTCCATTTATTAACAATTTCGCAAAATAGCAGAGCTGTGCGATTCGTATCATACAGGGCGCCATGTGCTTGTTTGCCATCAAATGGGATACCTGCAGAAACACATGCTTTTGCTAAAATTGTTTGACCAAATGCTAAGCCACTTAATGCCGCGGTATCAAAGGTTGCAAATGGATGGAACGGGTTACGTTTTAAACCTGCTCGTTCGGCGGCATTCATGACAAAACTGTGATCAAAATTTGCGTTATGAGCAACAATAATTGCGCGATTACAATCAGTATTTTTCATGCCTTTGCGGATGACTTTAAATATTGCATGAAGAGCCTCATATTCGCTAACAGCACCGCGTAGAGGGTTAGTTGGATCAATTCCAGTAAAGGCAAGAGCGGATGGCTCAAGATTTGCGCCTTCAAAAGGTTCTACATGAAAATGTAATGTTTCATCCATGGAGAGCCAGCCGTCTTTATCCATTTTTAAGGTGATGGCTGCAATTTCTAACAGGCCGTCAGTTTTTGCATTAAACCCACCTGTTTCAACATCAATAACGACAGGATAGTATCCCCTGAATCGGTTCACTAGGGCATTTGGATTGTTTTTTTCAGACATTAGGACTTTCAGTTTTAGTTTTCTGGTTGGATGACATTATGCCAAAACCAGTAAAAATTTGCAGGTAAAGGGTGATAAAAGTTTAGGTGTTAGAATAGGCACCTAAACTTTTAGATTATATAGCTAATTAATGGCCTAAGCCTTTACTTGCGCTTTTGTTTTCGATCAGCTCAATTTTATAGCCATCTGGGTCTTCGACAAATGCAATTATAGTTGTTCCGCCCTTAACTGGGCCTGCTTCACGTGTTACGTTACCACCTGCACTGCGGATAGCATCGCAGGTTTTTGCAACATCATCGACACCTAGGGCGATATGACCATATGCGTTACCCATATCGTATTGGTCAACCCCCCAGTTATAGGTTAGCTCTATCACAGCGCCTTCACTTTCATCGCTGTAACCAACAAATGCGAGAGAGTATTTATACTCTGTATTTTCACTGGTTCTTAATAAGCGCATACCTAACACTTTTGTGTAAAAGTCAATAGAACGCTGCATATCAGTAACACGTAACATAGTATGGAGTAAGCGCATTTTTAAACCTCTTGGAATCAGCCTGAATCGATTTATCTATTAATATAACGTGCTTAAATTAATAAATACAATGATTACAGTTTGTTTTTTGAACAAATAATGGTAATACTCATTTCTAGGAGTATATCATACATTTATGGTGATTTTTTCTTTTTAAGGGGAAAGTTATGGCTGAACAACTTGAATTTTTTGAGATCCCCAGCCCTTGCCGTGGTATATGTCAAAGTAATGAACAAGGCTATTGTCGAGGTTGCTATCGCACTCGTGATGAGCGCTTTAATTGGTTAAAGTTTTCGGATAGTGAAAAACGAAATGTACTTCGTTTATGTCGTCAACGCCATTTAAGAATATTAAATAAAAAAATAGCTCAAGAAAATACCATCGATACACAACAACAACTTTTCTAGTTTTCTGTTTGAAAATAATGACAAAAAATCAAATGTTTTATTTTCAATATAAATTAATCCTCAATAAATTATTAGCATGCTATTTATTTCTTAGTTTATATTTCAATGAAATTTTATTTATTAAAAATTAGTATAGGTTAAATTAAAATGACTGTAATTAACATGATTTTAAGATTAACTATATTTGTTTGTTTTTTAAAGGCTTATGAAGCATTGTTTTTTTTATTGTTATTCACGACTACTATAAGAGCTAAAATAGATAGATCAAAAAGGAGAGTGCGGCTATTCTTATTAATAAGATAATTGATAGATTATCTTGTTAAACTCAGGTTGAAGAAATGTAGGAATCAACGACATATTAATTAGAGTTATATCGCATAATAAATCAGCTATTGTAACTAGATATAGGTATTTAATAGCTAATATATAAATAAAAAGTTGTAAATATAAAGGGAAATTAATATATAATCCAAAAATAATATGAAGATGGTATATTTTTTTGACATTATAATTATATAAAGGAGGGTAAATTGGAATCACAAATTGGGACAGAGTTATCACGTGTTGTTCGCATGTGGAGAGCATTAATCGACTATCGTTTGAAGCCTCTTAAACTAACACAAACACATTGGGTGACATTACATAATATAAGTCAACTACCGCCTGAACAATCTCAAATACAGTTAGCGAAAGCGATTGGTATTGAACAGCCTTCATTAGTAAGGACTCTAGACCAATTAGAGGAAAAAAAACTTATTTCTAGGCATACTTGTACAAATGATAGGAGAGCTAAAAGGATAAAGTTAACGGAAGAATCTGAGCCCTTTATTAAAACGGTAGATCAAGTCATAAACAATACGCGTATAGAGATATTAAACAATATTAGTAAAGATGAACTTTATCAATTATCACAGTTACTTATGAAACTTGAAAAAAACATTTTAAGATTACAAAATGATTCATGATGTGAAAATAATATACCTAACTAATAAATAGTGTGCTAATCATTAAACTAACAATTAAGTAATCGGCCTATGTGATTTGTATGATGGTGAAATAGAAATAGGCAATGGGAATAATAATTACACCCAGTTATGACTTTTTATAATTCATTGCCTTTAAATATAATTAAAGCTGTTAATTATATTTACCTACGGTTTTCTAATTGTTAGCTGGATAATTTATTAGTGCGTATTAATTAATAATAAAAAATTTATAAAAAAGGGGGGGGAAGTAGCTTTTAGGCTCGAAAGCAAGGGGGTTATTTGTAAGCAAGAAACTGTATTACCTAAAAGCGATACATGATGAATATAAAATATAATTATATAACATAAAGTAACTATATTATTCAGCAATATTATTTTTAAGGCATACTCACTGGCTAATGTCGGTGAGTATACCTAATTTAGTATCGTAAGATTACCGAGGAGACACAGTCACTGTATTTCCGCTATTTGCAATCATAACACGTTGGCCATTACGGAAGGTGCTAGGGTCTTGTTTTTGAACAACAACAATGTTTTTACCGCTATCGAGGCGGATCTCTAATTGAACACCTTGGCTTCTATTTAATGCGCCTTGAGCTTCCTGACCAGCTAAACCACCAGCAATAGCACCTGCAGCTGTTGCTAATGTGTTACCTGTACCACCACCGATGGTGTTACCTAATAACCCACCAAGTACAGCTCCACCAATTGCGCCAATTACGTTACCGTCTTCACCAGCTTGAATAGTCACAGGGCGAGCATTCAGAACAGTACCATAAGTCACAGTCTGTACCTGTTTCGCATCCTTGGCAGAAATAGTATCACCAGAAAGCGTACTGGTATTGACACAGCCTGATAAGGCTGCAACTGCTACAACACCTACAAAAACTTTCTTAAGCATAAGAACTCCTATGAGATTTGCTGTCTGTGGCACTAACATAGCATCGTATATTTGTTTTCACCATAAACACAACAAAGTATCAAAATAATGGTATTAAAAGCGATGGTTAGATTACCGATTCTGATTTAAATAGAGCGTAAACACTAGGTAAAATATCTCAAATTCGTGATTATTTCATTCAATAAGGCACTCTTTGTTAAATATTCACATAGGGTAGTCAGCTTATGAGCATCATTTCGCACAAGTTGCCAAACAGGATAATGTTTTAAACTTTAACTGAAGCGCGGAACAGTAATGCTGAGCTGATCGATATATTATGTACCATAATATTGAAAATGAAAATTTCAGATATTACAAAACGACTTTTTTATTTGGCTTGTCTAGCAATTTTTAGTTTTAAAGCACTTATTTATTATTCCTGCGAAGCGCGCCGAGAAATTGCATCGAATTGTTGACAAAATTTGTCATCAAAGCACAATCTTTTGTAGCTGAATATTGTAAAGTTAATGTGCACTCTGAAGGAACAAGAATAATGATGAAATCAGGTCGTTACATAGGAGTTATGTCAGGAACTAGCCTAGATGGTGTTGATGTCGTTCTTGCCGCAATCAGTGACAAATTTGTCGCAGAGCAATCCAGTTTGAGTGTTGCATTTCCCATCGAGTTAAAAAAACGAATTTTAGATATATGCCAAGGGCAGGCAACAACGCTATCAGAGATTGGTAAAATTGATAGAGAGCTAGGTTCTTTATATGCAGATGCGATAAACCAACTTCTGATTCAAACAGGACTAACTGCCGAGGACATCATTGCGATTGGTTGTCACGGCCAAACTGTTTGGCACGAGCCTGATGGCGAGCAGCCTTTTACTATGCAGTTAGGTGATAACAACCGTATCGCAGCTTTAACAGGGATCACAACGGTAGGGGACTTTCGCCGAAGAGATATGGCTTATGGTGGGCAGGGAGCACCTTTAGTTCCTGCATTTCACTTAGCTGTTTTAGGGCATTCTACAGAAAAACGAATTGTACTGAATATTGGTGGAATTGCTAATGTGACAGCTTTATTACCTGGGGCCTACGTTAAAGGCTATGACACAGGACCGGGGAATATGTTAATGGATACCTGGAGCTGGCGTATTCAACAAAAAGCCTTCGATGAAGGTGGTGAGTGGGCTAGTCGTGGTCAAGTTGACCATGGGTTACTAAAAGCCATGCTAAGCGACCCATATTTCAGACGTTCGTCGCCGAAAAGTACGGGACGTGAATACTTTAACACGCAATGGTTAGAACAGTATTTAGTTCATTTTCCATCAATTTCAGCGAATGATGTTCAAGCAACACTATGCGAATTGACAGCGGCCTCTATCGCAGAGCAAGTATTACTATGTGGTGGGTGTGAGCGCTTAATAGTTTGTGGTGGTGGAGCAAAGAATACTTTTTTAATGCAACGAATGGCCGCTTTGCTTCCGGGAATTGAAGTGGCACCAAGTGATAAGTTTGGTCTCAGTGGGGATGATATGGAGGCCTTGGCATTTGCATGGCTAGCAGCACGAACGATATCAGGTCTTCCAGGAAATTTGGCATCCGTTACTGGTGCAAGTAAAGAAACTGTGCTTGGGGCAATATACCCTAAAAATACCGATAAAAAATAACTGTGGTAAAGGATATAAAAATGAACGAGCTAGATGAAATAGATCTTGCATCGGTACGTCGCGAATACACTAAAGGCGGGTTGAGACGTAATGACTTAACAGCAAACCCACTGGCACTTTTTGAACTATGGATGAAGCAGGCATGCGAAGCTCGATTGAGTGATCCGACAGCCATGTGTGTTGCTACTGTAGATGAAACTGGGCAGCCTTACCAACGCATCGTATTATTAAAACATTTTGATGATAAAGGCCTTGTATTTTATACCAATTTAGGTAGTCGAAAAGCGAAGCATCTAGAGAAGAATAATAAAATAAGCCTGCATTTTCCATGGTATCCATTAGAGCGCCAAGTTAATTTCACAGGGGTTGCTGAGCGTTTGAACCCCATTGAGGTTGTTAAATATTTTCATAGTAGGCCGAAAGACAGCCAGATTGCAGCATGGGCATCAGCGCAATCTTCTAAAATATCAGCACGTGGTATTTTAGAAGGAAAATTTTTAGAGTTAAAACAAAAGTTTAAAAATGGAGATGTCCCATTGCCGAGTTTTTGGGGGGGATATCGAGTGGTATTTGATAGTGTTGAATTTTGGCAAGGTGGCGCACACCGTTTGCACGACCGTTTTTTATACCAACGAGAAGGTGATAGCTGGAAAATTGATAGATTAGCCCCTTAGGATCATGTTTTTTAGCTGGCACTTAATTGATATGCGCTTTATGCTATAGCTTCATTTAAGAAAATTGACAAATTACACTGGTGAGCTTTTGATAAACATCTCAAACTCACTGGTCATTCAAACTAAAATAGATAGACAAAATACAACTGATGGAGTCATTGATGTCTAGCAATAACCTGATTAAACAATTGCAAGAGCGGGGCCTCGTTGCCCAGGTAACGGATGAGGATGCGTTAGCAGAGAGACTGGCGCAAGGCCCTATCTCTCTCTATTGTGGCTTCGATCCTACCGCAGACAGCTTGCATTTGGGACATCTGGTTCCTTTGCTGTGTTTAAAACGATTCCAACTAGCCGGGCACAAGCCTGTGGCGTTGGTAGGTGGCGCAACGGGCCTTATTGGCGATCCGAGCTTTAAAGCTACTGAACGTAAATTAAATACCGCAGAAACCGTTCAAGAGTGGGTAGGAAAAATCCGTAACCAAGTTTCACCGTTTTTAAGTTTTGATTGTGGTGATAACAGTGCACGCCTTGCTAACAACTATGATTGGTTTGGCAAAATGGATGTACTGACTTTCTTACGTGATATTGGTAAGCACTTTTCTGTTAACCAAATGATTAACCGTGAGTCTGTTAAGCAACGTTTAAATCGTGATGACGTTGGTATCTCTTTTACTGAGTTTGCCTATAATCTTTTACAAGGTTATGACTTCGCAAATATGAACAAAGAGATGGGCGTAGAACTGCAAATTGGTGGTTCTGACCAATGGGGTAACATCACTTCGGGTATTGATTTAACTCGTCGCCTACACCAAAACCAAGTATTTGGTATGACCGTTCCTCTAATTACTAAAGCAGACGGCACTAAATTTGGTAAAACAGAAGGTGGTGCAGTTTGGTTAGACTCCAAAAAAACCAGCCAATATAAATTCTACCAGTTCTGGATCAACACGGCAGATGCTGACGTTTATCGCTTCTTAAAATTCTTCACATTTATGGAAATAGATGAAATTAATGCATTGGAAGAAGAAGATAAAAATAGTGGTAAAGCGCCTCGAGCTCAATATGTATTAGCAGAATTAGTCACTAAATTGGTACATGGCGAAGAAGGGTTAGCAGCAGCGAAGCGTATCACAGAAAGCTTATTCTCTGGTGCAGTATCTGATTTAACTGAAGCTGATTTTGAGCAATTAGCTCAAGATGGTATGCCTTGCATTACATTAGAAGCAGGCGCTGATTTACAGCAAGCCTTAGTTGATTCAGAGTTGGTTCCTTCTCGTGGGCAAGCAAGAACGGCTATTAGCTCTAATGCGGTATCTATTAATGGCCAAAAACAAACAGAGCCAATGTATGTATTTTCTGATGCAGACCGTTTGTTTGGTCGCTATACATTGATCCGTCGTGGTAAGAAAAACGACTGCTTAATTAATTGGAAATAGCTCTGACTAACCTTTGTAATATCAGCCCGGAATTTTCCGGGCTATACTCGTCCTATTTCAAATTGCATAGGTGTTGATTGCGCTGAGTTCTCCGCATTACATACGGATCTACGCTCGTCGGGTCATCTTGCCATGTTACTTACATGTAATTCGAATTATTTAGAGTATATCCATATTAGCAACGGGTAATCACTGATTTCTCTTCATTCGACATAACAATTCTTTGGGTTCTCAATGAAAAGCGTATTATCAATTCAATCCCATGTTGTTTTCGGCCATGCAGGAAACAGTGCTGCCGCATTTCCTATGTGCCGAATGGGCGTAGATGTGTGGCCACTCAATACCGTACAATTTTCGAATCACACACAGTATCCACAATGGACTGGAAGTGTTTTTTCGGCCCAGCATTTAACTGATATCGTTGATGGTTTAGCTAAAATCCATAAATTAGAGATTTGTGATGCTGTATTAAGTGGTTATATCGGCTCAGCTGAGCAAGGAGATGATATCCTTGCGATCGTAAAACAAGTGAAAGCAGCTAATCCGCAAGCTATCTATTTTTGTGACCCAGTTATGGGGCATCCTGAGAAAGGTTGTATTGTGGCACCCGGTGTTGCTGAGTTCTTGTGTGAACGTGCACTGGCTGCAAGCGACGCCATAGCACCAAATTTACTAGAGTTAGAAACATTAACGAACAGAACAATAAAAAATGTTGAAGAAGCAGTTCAAGCTGCTCGCGAATTGTGCCATAAAGGTCCTAAAATCGTTCTTGTTAAGCATTTAAGTCGTGCAGGGTATCGTGCTGATCGTTTTGAAATGATCCTCGTAACAGCAGAACACAGCTGGCATGTTAGCCGTCCTCTCGTTGATTTTGGTGAGAAACAACCTGTCGGTGTTGGTGATTTGACCAGTGGTTTGATGTTGGTTAACTTATTGAAAGGTGAGCCTTTAGATAAGGGATTAGAGCACGTTGCAGCCGCGGTATATGAAGTGATGATAAAAACCAAAGAAATGGGTAAGTATGAGTTACAGCTCGTCGCTGCTCAAGACAAAATGGTTAATCCTGAACATAATTTCTGTGCAACACAATTAGATTAAATTAATTTGTATGATTGAAAATAGCGCTCTATTAGAAGAGCGCTATTTTGTAGATTAGATTAAACCTTCCGCTTTTAAGGCATCTTGAACATTAGGGCGTTTAGCGATCTTAGCAATGTAATCTTGCAGGTGAGTCAGGCTAGTCAAATCAAGCCCAACGTGTTTTGCCCAATTACTAACCGTGAATAAGTAGGCATCTGCGACACTAAAAGTATCGCCAGCAAAGAAAGCATGTTTAGCAAGCACGCTATCGACATACTCAAACTTATTAAACAACACTTTGCGTACAGTATCTTTATACTCTTCCGGTGTTCCTGGTGTGAATAAGGGTGAGAAAGTTTTATGGAGTTCTGTCGAAATAAAATTCAAAGCTTCTAACTGGTGATAACGTTTCATCGAACCTGGAAGCGCAATGAGGTTACGATCCGGTTTTTGGTCTGCAATATATTGAACAATAATTGCACCTTCTGTGAGTTGTTCACCATTATCCAGCACTAAAGTGGGTACTTGTCCTTTCGGGTTTATTGCTAAAAAGTCTTCACCTTTCTCGGTTTTTTTCTCTTTTATATTCACTCGTTCAATGCTGAAATCTAAGCCAGTTTCACGCAGAATGATGTGGGGAGAAAGTGAACAAGCACCGGGAGCGTAATATAATTTCATCATAAAACTCCTAAATTGTTGGGTTGGCATTCATATGGCACATAAACACATATCACTTAAGTATATCATTACTTTGTGTTAACGAATTGCCATCAGGTGCGAGTTAAAAAATAAAACCCTAAATCGGACGGAAAGTATCGTTAATATGAATAGCAGTGTACAGCTAGTGTTTAAAACTATAAATGATAAAAATACATAAATCTAAGATAGTTACCTTATGTAGGGTCAGACTATTTTGCTAAACTCTTCGCCTTGTCTTATGAACGACAACAAACCGAATAATAAGTAACAGGTGAGCAAATAAATGACCAGTGTGTGTCAGAAATTGAATTTTTTAGGAAAACTAGACCAAATTTTAATGGCTCATCAGCCAAATAAGAGCCATGGGATTAAACGTTTTCTATTAGAGTTTTGGTTTTTCGGTTTAATTAATGCTCGTTCCTGTTTATTCGCTGGATTTTTCTTTTTAGCGCTATTCTTGGTACCTGCTAAAGGGCTAATTGGCATACCTCGCTATGATGTGCTACTAATTTTTGCGGTTATTTTTCAAGGATTGTTGGTTTGGTCAAAACTAGAAACTTGGGATGAATTAAAAGCGATTTGTGTTTTTCATTTAGTCGGTTTTATGATGGAACTGTTTAAAACATCAGCAACGATTGGTTCATGGCAATACCCGGATGAAGCCTACACGAAGCTTTGGGGAGTTCCTTTATTTACTGGCTTTATGTATGCGGCTGTAGGGAGTTATATCATTCAGTCTTGGCGGTTTTTTAAAGTAAGAATTGAACACTACCCACCTTACTGGATGGCAACAGTAGTCGCTCTAGCTATTTATATTAATTTTTTTAGCCACCATTATATTGATGATTATCGCTGGTATTTAGCGGCGTTTATTATGGGATTGTATGCCCGTAGTATGGTTTTTTATACTCCGCTTGATAAAGAACGAAAAATGCCATTATTGCTCGCATTTATGTTAATTGGTTTTTTTATTTGGCTGGCTGAAAATTTTGGGACATTTTTTGGTGTTTGGCAATATCCAAACCAAATTGGTGCTTGGTCAATGGTACATGCAGGTAAGTGGGGGGCCTGGTCACTGTTAGTGATTGTTACCTTTACAATTGTTGTACATCTTAAACATATTAAAGCCAATGTGACGATAGCACGTTAATATTGGGGGCAGTTTTCTCGAATATAAATATCAAAACGGGTAAAGCCATCGATAGGTATTTGTATTTTGTCGCGTTTAAAATGATCACTTAGGATATCCATTACGCGGCGTACTTCCAGTTGAGGGTTTTGATCTAAAATAGCGTCGATGACGCCTTCACGTAACATTTGTATGCGTCTATCTGATAACTCATGAGTGATCAATGTCACTGCATTATGTAATCCCATAATTTGTAATGCACTGGCAATTTGTGAATTTCCAGATGTGACATTATAAATCCCTCGAATAGAGGGTTCTTTTCGTAGCACATCGCGTACCATTTCACCCGCCTTAATACTGTTCTCTTCGCTTTCTAAGCAGCGAGTTACGGAGCATTGAGGGAAACGTTCACGTAATACGTTGCGAAAACCAATCTCTCGTTCGCCTTGGCCAATAAACTCATTTAGGCCTAACACAATCACAACGTCACCCCCTTGTGAACCCATGAAGCGCCCCATTAACTCCCCTGCGGTGCGTCCCATTTGGCGGTTATCAGGACCAATATAGGCTATTCGTCCACAATTTGGTATATCTGTTGCTAGCGTTAAAATAGGGATCAAATTGGCAATTTTACGTAAGACATGAACAAGCGCGTCATATTGTGGACTAATAACCACGAGCGCATCATAAGACTTGGGAATTTGCATCACCTGTTCAACGGTTTTAGCCGTATCGTTGACATCTAAATAATGCAAGAAAAAATGTATTCGCCTTTCAGGTAGCTGAGTGCTGGCATCGGTAAAAGCATCGCGTAAACCTTTATAAAAAGGGTTTTTAGGCGATTGCATTAGCACCGCAACACGTAAAATCGGCATGTAGCTACGAAACAACGTTCGGTCAATATTGAGTCGATGTGCCCATTCTAATACTTTTGCTTGTTTTTTGGGATTAACGCCACCGCGTTGGTTTAATACACGGTCAACAGTACTTAAACTTACACCAGCTGCCTCCGCGACCTGTTGTAAAGTTGTTTTCCTACTCATCTATCTCTCCTGTTGATGTGAAAACTTCAAAATTTGAAGGAAAACCTTCAATTATCCATTCGATTAACAAAACACCATCAATTAACTTATTAAGCAATCATTGATGGGGAGGAATGGGTGATGAATCACAAACAATTTTACGCGACAGGTCAAGCTCAGCTACAGATAGGGGTAAGCCCATTATCGTGGGTTAATGAGGTTTTACCTGAGTTTGGCATGGGAGTATCTGCAGAACAATGTTTGTCACAAGCGAGGCAGGCAGGTTATCAGGGAGTTGAAATGAGCCGAATTTTTCCGCGTGGACCTGCTCAGTTAACGCAACTATTGCAGAGATATCAACTCAGTTTAATTTCTGGTTGGTTCGATGGCTTTTTGACTGAAAGGAGCGTTGAAGATGAATTGAATGCCGTGGAGGCACACGCAAAGCTGTTACAGGCGTGTGGTTGTCAGGTCATGGTTTATGGTGAGTGTGGCTGGATGGCAGATAATGCTCTCGATATTCCATTTTCTAATAGACGTCTGTTACCTGTTGAACAGCGTAAAAGCTATGCGCAGAAACTCACTTCATTTTCCCAGCAACTGTATCAACGCTATGGCTTATACCTTGCTTATCACCACCATTTAATGATGGTCGCCGAAAGTTTTGATGAGATCCACAGCATTATTAGCCAATGTGGCGAAGAGGTCGGCTTATTGTTAGATACGGGTCATGCTGCCGCTGCCGGTTTTAATTATCAATATCTTATCAATGAGTTTGCTTCTCGGATTTGCCATATCCACTTGAAAGATGTGCGCAAGGAAGTCTTACAGAAAGTACAAACTGACCAACAAGGTTTCAATGATGGTGTGCGTAGAGGCATGTTTACTATCCCGGGAGATGGTTGTATTGACTACCAGCCTTTAGCGACATTTTTACACGGATCCGGTTACCAAGGCTGGATTGTAGTTGAAGCAGAACAAAACCCACAAATGGCACCGCCTTATGAAACGGTAGCGCGTGCTTATCAATACGTGACTCAACACATTTTAACTCGAAATTAAGGAATGATTATGGCGACGAAAACACTCAATGTAGGGTTAATTGGTTCAGGGTTTATGGGGCAAGCACATGCAGATGCATGGCGCCGTGCAGGCTTGTTATATGCAGACTTACCCTTAAAACCTGTACTACATACTTTGGCTGACGCAACAGCATCGATAGCAGAACAAGCCGCAAAACGTTTTGGATTTGCTCATTGGACCGCAGATTGGCGTGAAATGGTGCACCATCCAGAGATTGATATTGTTGACATTACAACGCCAAATAACATGCACTTTGATATGGCTCTAGCTGCTATTCATGCAGGTAAACATGTGTACTGCGAAAAACCACTCACTGTTAGCCTTGAAGAAGCACATATTTTAGTAGAAGAAGCACGTAAGGCAAATGTGAAGACGATCATGGCCTTCAACAATATCAAAACACCAGCCGCGCAATTAGCAAAACAAATGATTGAACGCGGTGAGATTGGTGAGCTGACCCGATTTCGTGGTTGGTTTGACCAAGGTTTTTTCAATGATCCCAATTTGCCTTGGAGCTGGCGTTGTTCACGAGAGTTGGCAGGTTCTGGTTCATTAGGTGATTTAGGCTCTCACGTGGTAAGTGTTGCCCAATATTTGATGGGGCCTGTCGCGAGTGTAATAGGGCAGGAGCAAACATTTATTAGCGAGCGGCCAGAAGCCGGGCAAGGCTCAGGTTATGGTGCCACCGCTAGCAGCCAGTCAGTGAAAAAACGGGTTGAAAATGATGACCAGTTTCAAGCATTAGTCCGTTTTACGAATCAAGCGGCGGGAGTGATTGAATCATCTCGTATCTCTGCGGGTAAAGTATTTGGTATTGCTTGGGAGGTATCTGGAACTGAAGGCACCATTATTATGGATGGTGAACGATTTAATGAGCTAAAAATTGCCCGTTATAGTGACTCTAATCATGATCGTGGTTTCAAAACTATTTATGCAGGTTCACAGGTTGATTCGTTCGCTGGGTTCTTTGGTTTTGACTTTGCGGGGGGGGGATTAGGCTATTTTGACATTAAAGTTATTGAAATTTATGACTTAATTAAAGGATTGGTGAGTAATCAGCCTTGTTTCCCTGATTTTACCTTTGGCTATGAAAATCAAAAAATCATTGATGCGATGATCCACTCATCGAACCGTGGGGGGGTGGTTTCGATTAAATAATCATCATGTTGATAGGATAAGGAGAATGATATGTCTGTATTATCATATAGACATAATGAAAGCGTGGCGTTGATAACCGGTAGGGCATAAGGTGTAGGGTTTTCCATTGCTAAACAGTTAGTTCATGAGGGTTGTCGGCGTATCATTCTCGCTGGTCGCGACGCGCAAAAGGGTGAGAAGGCGGTGGAAGAGTTACATGCTTTGGACTGTGAAACTTTGTTTATCTCAATTGACTTACAGTGTGCTGATGAATGTCTGGCATTAGTCGATATATATGTTAAGTGATGACGCGGGGGGGATGACGGGGAGTTTAGTGGATTACGATCAAAATATCGCGGGAGCTTATCCTGAATAAGTTTATTACCAGATAAAAAATAAAGAGGGCAGATTAGTATACTGTTCCTCTTTATCTTCTGAATATAACTAATGCCAGTGACGAATTACAAGTCTTGCCGCCATGCATCGATAGATAAAGGTTCACCAAAGTGGCTCTCAATTAACCGGCGGGTAACGTCGTGGAGAGGGGCGGCTAAAACCTCTGCGGTATTACCACGCTCAACGACTTCGCCTTTATCCATAACAAGCATTTTATCACTGACGTGCTTCATCATCCCTAAGTGCTGGGTAACATAGATAAATGCAATATCTTGTTTTGCTTGTAAATCTAACATTAAATTGATGATTTGCGAGCGCATAGACATGTCTAACGAAGCCAATGCTTCATCCGCAATAATAATCTCGGGTTGTAGGATAAGTGCTCTTGCCAGTGCAATACGTTGTTTTTGCCCTGATGCTAACATATGCGGATAGTATTCAGCATGGTCGGCAAGTAACCCGACTTGGCGAAGCGTTTGGATAATGCGCCTTTCTCGTTCTATACCCGTTAAGTCAGTGTTTAATTTTAAAGGGAGTTCAAGTGTTTGACCAATACGTTGCCTTGGGTTTAGGGACGTACTCGGATCTTGGAAAATCATACGAATGCGCTGGCAACGGTAGCTATAATCGCCAAAGTTAAGCCGTTGTCCGCGAATAAAAATATCACCGCTGGTGGGTTCTACAACCCCTGATAACATCCGCGCAAGCGTTGATTTCCCTGAGCCATTGGCACCAATAATGGCTAATGTTTGGCCTGCCTGTAAGTTAAAGCTAACGGGTTTGACGGCTTGCAATTCGTGCCGATGAAATAACCCTTCACGAAAGCGGAAAGTTTTTGTGAGATTACGGACTTCAAGTAAGGTTTCCATTTAGGGTTGCTCCTCGGTGTTTAGCGGATAGTGGCAAGCAACGAGGTGGCCTTTAATATTGCGCAATTGTGGCGCGTTGATGCAAGTGCGTTGTGCGTAAGGGCAACGAGGGCCAAGGCGGCAACCAATGGGTAAATGTTCAAGAGAAGGAATTGCACCAGGTAACGTATTTAGCCGCCCTTTATGGGGAAGAGGGCTTTCAAAATCAGGGATTGAGCGAATTAACGCTTGGGTATAAGGGTGGCGTGGCCGTTGCAGAATATCTTCAGGTGTTGCACTCTCAACCGTTTGGCCACAATAGAGTACGTTGATGCGATCAACCAGTTTTGACATCATTTCCATATCATGGCTAATGAGCAAAATTCCCATGTTATTGTTTTGGTTTAGTTTATCCAATAAACGGAAAATTTGAGCCTGAGTGGTAGACTCCATCGCATTGGTCGGTTCGTCAGCGATCAATAAACGCGGTTGGTTAGCGATCGCAATCGCTATCATGACTTTCTGGCATTCGCCATCGGTGAGCTCATAAGGATAACTGCGCATAATATCTTTATGATCTTTAATACCCACTCGGTGTAATAGCTCTATAGCACGGCGTTTACGCCAATTAAAACGCTGCCACCAGCGGCCTTTATAAGTCCAACCTGGGATTGATTGGATAAGCTGTTTACCTATATCAGCGGCAGGATCGAGGCAAGATTGGGGTTCTTGAAATATCATCGAGATATTATGACCGATTAACCGGCGACGTTTACGTGGACTGAGTTTCAGTAAGTCAATATCTTGAAATCGAAAGCGGTCTGCCTTTACTCGAATGTTATCTTTAGTTACGCCACAAATCGCTTTTGCAATCAGGCTTTTCCCAGAGCCTGATTCGCCAACTAAACCTCGGATTTCCCCTTCAGATAATGTCATGGATACGCGGTCGACTGCTTTGACAGGGCCATTTGCCGTCATAAATTCGATAGTTAAATTGCGGATGTCTAGTAGCGGCATTATTCAACTCCCGCGTTGATGGCACGATGTAGCCCATCACCTAAAAGGTTAACGAAAAGCACGCTTATCATGATAGCAACACCGGGTAAAATAACTGTCCAAGGAGCGACGTAGATAAGCTCTAAAGTGTCGCCTAACATGGCCCCCCATTCAGAAGATGGAAGCTGTGCACCTAAATCAAGAAAACCTAAAGCAGCAATATCTAAAATAGCGATTGAAAGCGCGCGAGTTAGTTCAGTTACCAGAATAGGAGTGATGTTTGGCAGTACGGTATACCATAAAATAAAAATGTTTGAAGCGCCATCAAGGCGTGCGGCAACAATGTACTCTTTATCTAACTCATCATGGACAGCGACGTAAATGGTTCTTACCATCCGTGGAATTAATGCAAGGCAAATGGCGAGCATCGCATTTTGTAGGCTAGCGCCCATAAATGCGACGACAATAATCGCCAGTAATAAGGATGGAATTGAAAGTAGTGTATCGAGTATATGGTTAAAAATTGCAGATTTTAATCCACGAGTCATCCCTGCTAAGCAGCCGAGAACTAACCCTATCAATGTCGCTACCAATGTGACTAGAATAGCCGCACCAAATGTTGATTTAGTGCCAATCAATAGCCGACTCAGAATATCGCGCCCAAGGTCATCTGTCCCAAAGAAGAAAGCAACGTCGCCATAGTGTGACCACGATGGGGGGGTTAATTGGTAACCTAAAAATTGTTGATCTAGTGCATAAGGTGCTAGATAATCGCCAACAAAGCATAAAATTAATAAAACTAACACACCAACAAATCCCACCATAGAAACCACATCTGATGAGAAGATATTCCATACCACACGTGTTGGGGATGGCATTTTTTGTTCACGATAAAAATTATCTGAGGACATACCAATCCTTATGTTTTAATGGGTCCATCATGGCGCCTAAAATATCAGACAACACATTTACAGTAATCACTAATGCGCCAATTAGCATCACGCCAGCAGAAATTGCGGAGTAGTCTTCTTGGCGGATTGCTGTAACCAACCAACGGCCCAGCCCTGGCCAGTTAAAAACGAGTTCGGTTACCATCGTCAGTGTCAACATGGTGGAAAACTGTAACCCAAGTTTAGGAATAATTGGGGGGACAGCATTATGAAAAATATGGCGACGAATGATTTTAATTCGTGAAAGCCCTCGAATAGCGGCCGCTTTGATATAATTTTCACTGGCGATTTCTTCGGTGCTATTGCGTACTAACCGTATAACCTCTGTTGTTGGTGCCAGTGCCAATGTAAGAACAGGTAATACCATGTGTTCAAGTACATTGATAATCATATCGTTACGATAGAGCGAATCAGAAAGCCATGCATCAACCAAGGCAAAGCCAGTCACTGTTTTCAAATTGTATAATAGGTCAATTCGGCCAGATACAGGTAGCCACCCTAGATGTAATGAGAAAAAGAGGGTTAAGACTAGGGCGAGTACAAATACAGGGACAGAAAATCCTAATAAAGCAAAAACACTGATAGCAATATCTGCGGGTTTGTTACGCCAAAAAGCAGCAATGATACCCAGTGGTATACCTGTCGTTAAAGCAAAAATAAATGCTAAAATGCACAATTCCATTGTTGCAGGGAATGTATCTCTTAACTGTTCACTGATGGGTTCCCCGTTGATACTTGAAACACCGAAATCAAAATGGAGTAAGCCTTCAAAATAAAAAATATAGGCATCGATAAGTGAGGCGCCACTCAATGGGGCATTGGGCGTAAAATAGCTTAAGCTAAAGCTGACTAACGACAAGAAGAACACCGTGACTAATAAAAGTAAAAAACGACGCAGTGAATAGATAATCATGGTTGCTGCCTCTGTTTTTTCGGAGAAACTTTTTCAGTCTGTTCCATTTCCCGATACACACCCGCAAATGAGGTATTACCAAATGCGCTGATCATTAGCCCTTTTATATCATAGCGGTAGGCTTGTAAACGTAAAGAATAGGCAAGCGGTAAGACGGGTAAATCTTCCCCTAAAATTTGCTGTGCTTGGTGGTAGTAGTCTATACGTGCGGCTAATTGTTGCGTTAAGAGTGCCTTATGTAAGATTTCATCAAAAGCGGGATTACACCAATGGCTTAAATTGGTTTGTGAACCAATTGCCGCACAACTTAGTAGCGGGCGGAAAAAACTGTCTGGGTCATTGCTGTCAGTCGTCCAGCCTGCTAATGTCATATCATGGTTTCGATCCATTAATTGGTTTTCTTGGAAACGACCTTCGACAGAACGGATATTCATGACAATACCCACTTGCGCTAAGTCAGCCTGAATAAGCTCAGCCATTTTTAATGGGCTAGGGTTATATGATTGTGAGGCAATTGGTACCCATAAATCTAATTTTAGATTTTCTAGTCCCATCTCTTTGAGCATTTGTTTGGAAAGTTCGGGGTTATAATCGGTGATCTTTGCTTGGTTGTCATAAGCCCATGATGCTCTGGGTAAAATAGATGCGGCTGTTTCTGCTGTGCCATAGTAAATTGATTGCATAAGACGCTCATTATTAATTGCGTAAGCAATGGCTTGGCGTACTTTTAGTTTATCTAACGGGGGCTTACTCGTATTAAATGCGAGATAAGCAATATTCATTCCCGAGCGCATAGCGATCCGCAAGCGCGGGTCATCACGTAATACTTTAAGCTGACTTGCGGCTGGGTAAGCTAAAACATCACACTCCCCTGTGAGTAATTTCGAAATACGGCCAGTTCCTCCCGCTCCCATATCAACAACCACTTCCTCCATACGAGGTAACCCTTTCCAGTAATTGTCGTTTCTGAGAAGTCTAACAAATTGCCCGGCTTGGTAGTCATCTAGGTGAAATGGCCCCGTACCAACTGGCCGCCAATCGATCAGCTCTTGGCGATTTATACTTGAAAGGTAATCGGCATATTCGGATGAAAGTACAGGTGCATAGTGAGTCGCCAAGTGCCATAAAAAAGACGCATCAGGTGAATTCAAACGGAACTCCACTGTATGGTTATTTATTTTACGTATGCTTTGGACACTGTTGGCAAATTGTAAGCTATCGAAATAAGGATAACGGCCCCCATTAATATAGTGATAAGGGTGGTTTACCTCAAACATGCGGGAAAAGCTAAACACAACATCATCGGCATTCATATTACGCGTCGGTGTAAACCAAGCGGTATTTTGGAATTTAACATCTTTGCGCAGGTATAAACGATAAGTCGCGCCATTATCGAGAACTTCCCATTTCGCAGCCAGTTCTGGAACCAAACGATAGGTAAACGGGTCAACATCTAACAGGCGATCATAAATTTGGGCCCCCAGAGGGTCGACAATCAGCCCGCTACTGACTAGCTGCGGATTGAAAGTGGTCACGATCCCATTTACACAGTAAATAAACCCTTTTTGGCGTATGTCTGCAGGGACTTCGTTAGCCACAATATCGGTAAAGCGCTCTTGGTTATCAAGCGCTTGTGCGGATACCGAAATGATAAATAAAAACCAAAGAGTTAATAGGCGCATACCACTGACATCGTTAACGAGAATTCACCTATTGTAGCGTAAAAATGGGGATACAGGGTATAAGCAAAATTCAGTCTAAAAAAGATTAAAAATCAAGCTAAAAAGGAAGGTGTTAATATAATAATTAACCTAAATTATTATATTAATCATTGAAGTATGTCTTAATGAGAAAAAATCTCATTAAAAAGCTTTACAAATGGCACTGATAACGATTATCATTCGTTTTGTCACTTAAGCCAAGTGCTTATGTAGACAAGGCATGACATTGCTCACATTGCTTCCAGTGTTTTATTTAATAGCCAGCTTGGGTGCTGGCTTTTTTTTATGTGAAATTTTCTATGCAAAATAGTGGGGGCCTGTTTTACTTCATTTCTCGTTATTACTCTAAACCCACATAGTGTAGGTCTTCATCTGTCACTTTACCTTGGAGAGTACACAAGAAACGAACAACGCCTCTTTGCTCATCTTTTTCAATAACCAGCATTTTTTCAGCAGCATTCGGGTCTAAGTTGTAGTCTTGCGTTGCGTATTCGTTAAACACCCATTTGCTTTGCAAATTATGGCGGATCATCGGTGAATAGATGTAAGTATTTCCCACCTTTATAATAGCAATCTTTGATGAAGTATAACGGACAACCTCTTCAAGGCTTTGAGTGGTTTCAAATCCCCAAAAATAGTATTGGCCGCGTAATCCTAAATAAGTGAAGTCATCATATTTGTCAAAATTACTATGGCTAATAAAAAAACGGTTAAAAGTAACAAGACCTGTGGGTGAAAAATTGAGATTAATAGAAACTTGTTCGCTGTCACTTAACTGTCCATTTTTCAATGTATTAGATACATCTCTTAAAACAGGGTAATCTTTTATTTTTTCGAAAAAAGCCGAGTCACAGTAAGAAAAAGTTCTCATTAATGATTCCGCGCTGATTGCAGGAGATAACCCTAGAAGAAAAAAAGTGATAGCGAGTATATTTATATTCTTCATAATCGGCTCCTCATATAATAAAAATCATATTAATAGAGATATCATATAAATATATTTCGCGCAGTAGTTAAATATGACAAGGTGTAAAAATAGTTTAATAAGATAACATTAGTATTAATTTAATATAGCTTAAGTATGGATATTTAATTAACTAAATGTGCTGAATATCAATGATGTTTATATGTAATGGTCAGTAAAAATTACTATCCACCATTATTTTACTATTTTTAACTCATTGGGTGTGTAAATTGAACTAGTGGTTATTTATTTTTTTAATTAAATTAAATCGTTGAAATAAATCAATTTATTTTATTTTTTCTATATTCCTTGTCGGGTTTAATTAGTTAGGGGTAATAAATAACTCTTGAAACTAAAATATGGAATTGGAAATATTTAGTAATAAAAAAGGAGATGTTTAATTTTATTTTTACGTATTAAGTATAATACAGTAGTCCAAACAATAAATTTTTATTTTTTGGACTACCAGTTATTAAATTTCAATATTTATTTGATGTTTTTTTATTAGCCCCCGAAGTTGATCATAACTTAATGATAACCGTTGTGCGGCTTTACGTTGATTAAAATGGCAATCTTTTAATGCTCTTTCTAATAGCGCTTTTTCAGACTGCTGTTGCCACTGACGTAAATCACAAGGTAATGAAGGCAATGTTGTTTTTTGTTGCTGGGTAGGTTGTGAGGACAGAGTATTTTGTAATTCATGTAACTCTGCGAGTTTTTCGCCAAATGGGTTAAAAATAATATTATCGACGGGTTCCGCACGGTTTCCATGTCGGTATATTGAGCGTTCAATAACATTTTTTAATTCGCGCACGTTACCTGGCCATGGGTAGTGTTGTAGGGCTTGCTGAGCATGCAAGGTAAAACCTGTAAAATGTGAACGCCTTAATTCACCACACATTAAAATGGCAAAATGTTCTGCGAGTAATAATATATCGGGCTGCCGTTCACGCAATGGGGGGAGGCGAATAACATCAAAAGCTAGTCTATCTAGGAGGTCAGCTCGAAAACGGCCTTGTTTGGCAAGCTCGGGCAAATTGGCATTTGTGGCACAGATTAGACGCACATCTACGTGTAAAGCTTGGCTTCCACCGACACGTTCAAGTTCGCCATATTCAATGACACGCAGGAGTTTTTCTTGAACTGACATAGGTGCAGTGGCTAGTTCGTCAAGAAAAAGAGAACCCTTGTCAGCCCGTTCAAAGCGCCCTTGATGGCGTTTTTGGGCTCCCGTAAAAGACCCCGCTTCATGTCCAAATAATTCAGAATCCAGCAAATTCTCATTGAGTCCGCTGCAATTGAGCGAGATAAAAGCTTCTTGCCAGCGTGGGGAAAGGTAATGGAGTCTATCTGCGATAAGCTCTTTACCCGTGCCGCGTTCACCGATAACTAGAACAGGTTTATTGAGCTGTGCGAGTTCAGAGGCTTGTTCGAGTACATCGAGAAAATTACTTGAAACGCCAAGAATAGGTTCATTGGATTCTTTCATGGTTATTTTCACCAATAGTTGGTTTAAAATGCCGATGCTTGAACTATAGACTAAAATGATTTCTAGGGAAAGCTTATAATTATTCTCTTTAAAATCATATTGATATAAGTTTATTTAAAAGTTGGCATGCAAATTGCTATTTTTAATATGTGAATAGCAATAGCTAAATACAGCAACATGCGAATTGTTGTTAGACTTACGGAGCGTCAGGTATGGGTTGGAAGCCAAATCAGTCGAGGCGCTACAGAATGATTAAATCCATCAAGGGGATATAAATAATGGGTATTTTTTCACGTTTTGCCGATATCATTAATGCAAACATCGCTTCTTTGTTAGACAAAGCAGAAGATCCGCAAAAAATGATCCGTCTGATGATCCAAGAAATGGAAGACATGTTAGTTGAAATCCGTTCAACATCAGCACGTACTTTAGCAGAAAAGAAAGGTTTAGAACGTCGCATTGAAATGGGCGAAAAACAAGTTGCTGATTGGCAAGAAAAAGCAGAATTAGCGCTGGTGAAAGATAAAGAAGATTTAGCGCGCGCAGCACTGATTGAAAAGCAAAAAGTGAGTGCGATGGTTGATACCTTAAAACACGAGCTGATTATTGTTGATGAAACCTTGACTCGCTTGAAAGGTGAAATCACAGAATTAGAGAACAAACTGCAAGAAACTCGTGCAAAGCAACAATCAATGGTTGTTCGTATGGAAGCCGCACAGTCTAGTCGTAATGTACGTCGCCAACTGGATAGCGGCAAACTAGATGAAGCAATGGCGCGTTTTGAACAGTTTGAACGCCGTATAGACCATATGGAAGGCGAAGCTCAAAGTTATGGTATTGGTAAACAAAAATCACTGGACCAACAGTTTGCAGAGTTAAAAGCAGACGATGAAATAAGCGCGCAATTAGCAGCGCTTAAAGCTAAAATCAATAAAGATCAGTAACAGTTATTTTGATGCACTGGTACGTTAGCCATATCGTATCAGTGCCATAGATAGGTTAACCATATGTATAAGGATATGTGATGGGCTACGTTTTTCTGTCTCTCGTATTAATTATTTTTCTCATTTTTATTCTGCCTATTTGGCTGTGGTTACACTACAGCAAAAAAAATAGTGGGCAGGGGAGTCAGCTAACTGAAAATGAAGTACAACGTTTAATGCAATTAGCAGAGCAAGCATCACAGATGCAGCAACGCATTAAAACGCTTGAAGATATTTTGGATGCAGAACACCCAAATTGGAGGCAAAAATAATGACTCAATTTCGCAACCGCAAACTTTATCGTTTAACGGATAGACGTGTGTTCGGTGGTGTGTGTTCAGGTATTGCTGAATACTTAGAACTTCCGGTTGCTTTGGTTAGAGCATTAGCCGTATTGGCCTTATTTGTAAGCTTTGGAATTACATTGATTTTATATATCGTGATGTGCTTTGTCGTAGAAACGGCGCCAAGTGGCTACCGTTCACAGCAAGATATTGGCCCTGAAGTTAGCAGTTTGATTAACCAAATCGATACACAATTAAAATCGGGTGAAATGAAGCTACGCCAGATTGAAAGATATGTCACATCAGATACTTATACAGTGAACAGTAAATTTCGAAATCTATAACAAATCGTATCGCCATCACATGATAAGGGATTAGGTTTTAAAACCAAATCCCTTTTGTTTTTTATCAAAAAGTGAGTGAATTATGGCAAATAACGTTCTTTATCGAATCAAAAAATTTGTAAAAAAACGTCTTCTGCAAAAAGGCATTCGACTTGCAGCCGTGTTGCTTATCTCTTATAGCCCTGCTGGGATTATAGGCAGAATAATTAAATTATTGGCAAGTAAATGGTTGCTTAATGTACTCATTAAACGGTTAACCTAATACAATTTGTTTTATGCTAAATTATAGAACTCAGTATGACGTAACATGAGTTTAAATTGAAAGGATAAGTCTTGGGAGGAGCATGAAACGACTGCACAGTGAGTTAACTGATTTGATGAATAGAAGTGTTGATCGTCATGTTAGGCTCGCAGTAACAGGGCTTAGCCGCAGTGGAAAAACCGCATTTATTACTTCATTAGTGAATCAATTATTGAATGTGAATGCGGGTGCGCGGCTGCCTTTATTTTCTGCCGCGCGTGATAAGCGGTTGTTAGGGGTAAAACGGATACCTCACCGTGATTTGTCAGTGCCGCGCTTCGCGTATGATGATGGGATTGCATCACTCTATGGGGAACCGCCACAATGGCCAACACCAACACGAGGTGTTAGTGAAATACGCCTTAAATTACATTACCGCTCAGAAGACTCTTTTTTACGTCACTTTGTTGATAATTCATCATTATATTTAGAGATTGTCGATTACCCCGGCGAATGGTTGCTGGACTTACCCATGCTAGATTTAAATTATTTAGCGTGGTCTGAACAAATGAACAGCTTAATCAAGGGGGAACGCGCACATTTGGCCCAATCGTGGCTGGCATTGTGTGAAAAATGTGACCCGTTAGCACCAGTTGATGAAAATTTGCTTGCTGAAATTGCAGCTGCCTACACTCAATATTTAGTGGAATGCAAGGCTCAAGGCCAACATTTTATTCAACCGGGACGTTTCGTTTTACCCGCTGAATTAGCAGGAGCGCCCGCTCTGCAATTTTTCCCATGGCCGAATGTGGCCAAGTATGGCGATAAAAAGCTCGCACAGGCAGGTAAAAACACCAATATTGGCGCATTACAGCAACGTTATCAATATTACTGTGAGCATGTTGTAAAGGGCTTTTATCGTGATTATTTCCAACGTTTCGACCGACAAATTGTGTTAGTTGATTGCTTACAACCGCTAAATAGCGGTGTTGACGCTTTTAATGATATGAGAATGGCATTAAGCCAATTAATGCGTAGCTTTCATTATGGAAAACGCACACTGTTGAGACGTTTATTTTCACCTTGTATTGATAAATTGCTCTTTGCAGCGAGCAAGTCAGACCATGTAACCCCAGACCAACATGCTAATTTAGTGGCTTTATTGCAACAGTTAGTGCAAGAGGCATGGCAGCATGCGGCATTTGAAGGGATCAGCATGGATTGTGTTGGTCTAGCATCAATACAAGCCACCGAAAGTGGTCTTGTGGATTATAAAGGTGAAAAACTCCCTGCGTTAAAAGGGAATCGGCTAAGTGATGGACAACCGTTAATGTTTTATCCAGGGGAAGTACCAAAACGCTTACCAAATGAGCAATTCTGGCAAACTCAAGGTTTTCAATTTGAAGATTTCAGACCAAGGCCAACGCCGATGGATCAACCATTGCCTCATATTCGAATGGACAGTGCGCTTGAATTTTTGTTGGGAGATAAACTGAAATGAATGAACCCTTAAAGCAGCGTTTAGATTTCGCTGAGAGTAGTGAAAATAATGCGAAAGAATCGCTAAAAAAAGCCCAAGTTTTTGATGAAGGAGAACTTGAGAAATTTACTCCAGTGTCTTTGGAAGCCGAACAAGACAGCCAAGAGGGTGATGTTGAAAGCCTGATTAACGAAGCGTTAAAACCAAAACGGAGTTTTTGGCGGAAACTAGTTGGCACGGCCGCGGGGATTTTTGGGGTTAGTGTTGTTGCTCAGCTCGGTGTTTGGATCCATCAATCCTGGGTAACGCAAGATTGGACTGCACTAGGTGTTGCAGCGGCGGGTGGCTTAATCGTTGTGGCAGGGGTTGGGTCGGTTATTGGCGAATGGCGGCGGTTGTATCGTTTAAGAGAACGCGCGGAGGAGCGGGACTTTGCTCGCGAATTATTGCATAGCCATGGTATGGGGCAAGGAAAGGCTTTTTGTGAAAAACTGGCTAAACAATCTGCGTTATCAATGCAGCATCCGGCGATTGTTAATTGGCAAACCACTCTTCATGACTCTCATAATGATAGGGAAGTTGTTGAATTGTATAGTCGAATGGTACAGCCTATCCTTGATGAACAAGCACGTAAAGAAATTAGTCGCTGTTCCGCTGAATCGGCCATTATGATTGCTGTGAGCCCGTTAGCGCTGGTGGATATGGCATTTATTGCTTGGCGAAATATTCGTTTAATTAATCGGATCGCGGCAATCTATGGCATTGAGCTCGGTTATTACAGCCGAATTCGGCTTTTTCGTATGGTGTTGATAAATATTGCTTTTGCTGGGGCATCTGAATTAATTCGTGAAGTGGGGATGGATTGGCTATCCCAAGATATTACCGCAAGGTTATCAACACGAGCAGCACAAGGTATTGGTGCAGGTTTGCTAACTGCGCGTTTAGGTATTAAGGCCATGGAGTTATGTCGACCGCTACCTTGGATTGAAAATAAGCCACGTTTAGCTGATTTTCGCCATCAGTTAATTGGCCAATTGAAGAATGTCATTCCGAGTAAAAAAGAAAAAGTATAGAGAAACCTTGTTGGCAGGGTGAGTTGACAGTTTTAACTCACCCTACAGCATCATTTGTTGATTAATGTTTTTATTCTCATTTCAAGTCACAAAAAATTGAGAAAAGCAGTGATTTTATATGTTGATAACTACAAAGCTTACAGGCTGTCAACAATTTGTGACACAAACACTGTATTCCCTTAATGTTTAAAGCTAAAATACCCTCATTCTCTCGGCTTTTTTGATAAAGGTTTCTATCCATGCGCCTCGAAGTGACCTGCCAAGACCGTATCGGTTTAACGCGTGAATTACTTGATTTGCTAGTCCTACAAAATATTGATTTGAAAGGTATTGAAATATCTCCCCAACGTAGGATTTACCTAAATTTTACTCCTGTGGATTTTCAGGTATTCAGCACATTGATGGCAGAAATCCGGCGTATTAATGGCGTTATCGATGTGCGACGGATTTATTTTATGCCATCAGAAAGAGAGCATAAAGCGGTTTGGGCGTTATTGAACTCATTTCCAGAACCTGTTTTGTCTATTGATAATAAGCTAAATATTGAGTTGGTTAATCCAATGACATTGCAATTATTTGGCTATGATGAGGCAAAAATTCGAGAAAAAACCTTTTCTCAATTAGTGGGTAACCAGGGGCTATCACGGTGGTTTGAACGAGAGTTACCAGAAGCTTATACAGAGAAAGTCGTCATTAAAGGCAAAGACTACCTGATGCAAGTGACGCCTATTATTTTGGCGGATGAAAATAGTAAATTCCATTGCACTGGAGCTGTATTATTATTGAAGTCAGCTGAAATTTTAGATAAGCAACGGCAACAAGTCGTTGAGGTGGATGGTAGTGGCTTTGAACAAATTATTGCAGTTAGTCCTGTTATGGCAAATGTGGTTGAACGCGCTAAACGCGTTGCTATGCTTGATGAACCATTGTTACTTGTCGGTGAAACGGGGACAGGGAAAGACATCCTAGCGAAAGCTTGTCATTTGCATAGTGCTCGAGGAAAAGAACCGTTTTTAGGTTTAAATTGTGCTTCGATGCCGGATGATGTTGTAGAAAGTGAATTATTTGGTTACGCAGCTGGAGCGTACCCAAATGCAGTAGAAGGCAAAAAAGGTTTTTTTGAACAGGCAAATGGCGGTACGGTGTTGCTCGACGAAATTGCTGAAATGTCACCACAAATGCAAATTAAGTTGTTACGTTTTTTAAATGATGGAACATTTAGGCGTGTTGGGGAAGAACGTGAAGTTAAGGTGAATGTCCGTGTAATTTGTGCGACCCAGAAAAATTTGCCTGAATTAGTTGCAGAAAAAAAATTTAGAGAAGATCTTTATTATCGTTTAAATGTGCTCACATTAACCATCCCACCATTACGTGAACGCAAAGAAGATATTCTACCGCTAACCAAGACATTTGTAGCCAGTTTTTCCAAAGAGCTTCATATTGCAGAGCCTAAATTGGCGCCCTCACTAATCGAATTTTTAAGCGGTTATTATTGGCCGGGTAATGTAAGACAACTGAGAAATGCCCTTTATCAAGGGTTAACTCAGCTTAATGGCAATATATTGGATGCAGAGAATATCCAATTACCTGATGTAGTAAATCCTCCCGCGCTGGCTTTAGATTCGCTTAATGGTTCGCTAGATGAAATTACTAAACGCTATGAAGCGTCAGTATTAGCGCGTTTGTATCGTGATTATCCGAGTACTCGTAAATTAGCGAAACGCTTGGATATTTCTCATACGGCAATTGC
The DNA here is from genome assembly GCF_028484875.1 of Providencia sp. PROV032. NCBI lineage: Bacteria > Pseudomonadati > Pseudomonadota > Gammaproteobacteria > Enterobacterales > Morganellaceae > Providencia > Providencia sp. PROV032. The sequence continues at coordinate 18,951 of NZ_JAMPSX010000001.1, read as the reverse complement.
CAATAAATTGAGAGAATATGGCCTTAATACGAAAAAAGAGCAAAACTAAGCTAAATGAACAAAAGCATAATTTGTGTATTAACAATAATAGGGTTGGTTTTTTAGTGGTTCTGACATAGCAATAACAATACCTGAAGACGAGGTGAATAAGTATTGCCAATATGTAGTGAGAACAATGGATGAAGCCCATGAAAATGGAACATTGGCTCAAAATTATTTTAAAGACGTATCTTTTTTATCTTGTGTTTAATATAGCAAAACCCTACTAATACTATTGCTAATTGGTGAATTTTCCTGCTATATAACAAAGACAGCTGCTGTTTTAGGGTACCGTAATCTCATCTGATGGGTTTTAGCCTACAAGGAGTTGCCATGGACCAATTCACGATTAATTTTGTTGTAAATCGTAAGCTACGCGAATACATGAGTCAGAGTCATTATAAAAATGATATGTTTGAGTCTGCTGCTTCTGCAGCCGAACTTTATCTAATGAATAAAGCTGCAGTAAAATACTTAACGAAAAAAAATCGGTTTACGTGGGAGGCATTGGTAAAAAATGGGCATAAGCCACGAGACCTTATTATTGATATTTTGACATCTTGTTGCCCTGTAACCCAGGATCAAGCCTTAAAAGTATTAAGCACGCTTTCTCATACTTTGATCTCTATAATGAGTGATAACAAGTTATTTGCGAATGTTGTTAATGCGAAAAACCACCAGCCGTTGTATTGGGCTCATGTGGATTAAGTATGTGCTGATATTGGAAGATGAAGCGGGAAATTCCCGCTTCATTCTTAATGGTAGTAAACTAAATGATTTAAAAGCTTATTTTAGGCTATTTAATGCGCTATCGTAATCAGGTTCTTCAGTAATTTCAGGAACTAACTGGCTATAAATAACGTTATTGTTTTCATCTAAGACAATAACAGAGCGTGCATTCAGTCCTTTTAATGGGCCACTAGCAATAGCAACACCGTAGTCATTAGCAAATGAATCGCTACGGAAAGAAGATAGCATAACGACATTATCTAAACCTTCTGCACCACAAAAACGTGCTTGTGCGAAAGGTAAATCGGCTGAAATACACAATACTACAGTGTTATCCAAATCATTTACTAGCTGGTTAAATTTACGAACTGAGGCAGCGCAAACACCGGTGTCTACACTTGGAAAAATATTTAAAACTTTACGTTTGCCTTCATAAGTTTCCAGCGTCGCTTCGCTGAGATCTTTGGTGACAAGGGTAAGGGGCTTAGCTTTAGAGCCTGCTTGTAAAAATACACCATCGATTGTGATGTCATTACCTTTTAATTTAACTGTCTGTGACATGAATTTTTCTCCCGTTCATAAAGTGAGCCACTGCTAACCTTAACCTAATCTATCTTCTAATAAAAAAACTTTGCGATTAAAGCTTTTTAATGGGTAGTTATACAGTGCTGAGTTTTACATTTTTACTAATGACCAAATTTTATACAAAAATCTTATCACTTACCTTGAGTTCTACAGCGCGGAGAGCCAGGCAATATTACATTCTTTTTATTAGAGTATGGTGCATCATCATATAACACCAAGCTTTATCAGTGCTTGCGTTTTTTGTTATGCATGTTTTTAAATCACCTAATGGAGTGTAACAAAAGAAATTCTGTCTGTATTGGTTTCTTGAGCCATTATTTAGCTACCGGAAAAGTGGTAAGGATATACTAGTTTATTATTCTATAATATAAGTGTTAGTTTATGTATATTTAGGCCAAAAAATCAACTAATTACAGGAGGAATGTAGATTTTTAAAATATGAAAGCCTATGATTAATTAAGATAAACTACAGAATAATTCAGTTGTATTGTTGTTTGACTCTCCCTAAGTTAAGGGTGTTTTTATCCTATAACTTTATGTTTTTTATCGCGATATGAGTATTTGGTTCAAATAATAATTTACCTAAATGAAATTTAATCAGTCAATGCAGTCATGTTGTTAATAATAGCATCTTCACGTGAAATCACTTAACTCAGCTTTTAGTTAACTTTATTTATATTAACAAGATAGAAAATACAATGCATAAACGTTCAGTTACATCTTTAACGGTTTTGATTTCTTCAATTTTATTTACTACACCCGCTATGAGTGCAGTGATACCGACGGGCACAGTTTTAGCTGAAAACCAAGAGGTTACACGTCATTTAAAGGATGAACCAGCGTCTTTGGATCCGGTAAAATCCGTGGGGTTAACGGAAGCGCAAGTCATGCGTGACTTATTTGAAGGGCTAGTTAACCAAGATGACCATGGCAAGCCAATTTCAGGGGTAGCCCAAAGTTGGACTACGGAAGATAATCGTATTTGGATATTTACACTGAGACCTGATGCTCGTTGGTCAAATGGTGACCCTGTCACGGCTCAAGACTTTGTGTATAGTTGGCAACGACTTGTTTCACCGGGAACATCATCACCCTTTGCATGGTTTGCGGCATTAGCTGGCATTAACAACGCACAAGAGATTATTGATGGAAAATTACCCGTTGAGCAGTTAGGTGTTGAAGCGGTAGATGCACGCACATTAAAGGTGACTTTAAATAAGCCAGTACCTTATTTCCCATCATTGGCGGCTAATTTTAGTTTATTTCCTGTGCATCAAGGAACGGTTGAAAAATTTGGCAATGACTGGATAAAAGTAGGAAATCTAGTCGGGAATGGCGCCTTTGTTTTATCTGACAGAGTGGTTAATGAGAAAATTGTTTTAGTTCCAAATAAATATTATTGGGACCATAAAAATACCACTATTACCAAAGTAACATTTATCCCAATTAACCAAGAATCTCATGCAACAAATCGTTATTTAGCAGGTGACTTGGATATTACCGAATCATTTCCAAAACAACGCTATCAAAAATTATTGAAAGATATTCCTAATGAAGTGTTTACACCAGACCAATTAGGGACTTATTACTATGCTTTTAATACCCAACGGGCACCAACAAATGATGTCCGTGTCAGAAAAGCGTTATCTATGGCAATTGACCGCCAATTAATCGCGAATAAGGTATTAGGCACAGGGGAAAAACCCGCAAATTATTTTACGCCCGATGTTACCGATGGCTTTAAGCCTGAAAAAGGGCTTTACAATAGCCATTCACAAAAAGAATTAGACCAGCAAGCAAAAGTATTATTGCAACAAGCTGGCTTTGGTCCAAATCAACCATTAGAGTTAACACTATTATACAATAGTTCAGAAAATCATCAGAAAATTGCGATTGCAATTGCTTCTATGTGGAAGAAAAAACTAGGGGCTGAGGTCAAATTAGTTAATCAAGAATGGAAAACCTATATAGATAGCCGTAATACAGGAAATTTTGATGTTATAAGAGCATCATGGATAGGTGATTTTAATGAACCTTCAACATTCCTATCTCTACTCACTTCTCAACATAGTGGCAATATAGCAAAATTTAATAACTCGATATACGATGATATTATCGCATCAGCGAGTATTGAGACAAATGCGCAATTACGCAACCGCTATTATAATCATGCGGAATCAATCATTGCAGAAGAAGCGCCAATTGCCCCAATTTACCAATATACGAATGCACGCTTAATTAAGCCTTGGTTGAAGGGGTATCCGATCAACAACCCTGAAGATGTCGCTTATAGCCACAGCTTTTATATTATTAAACATTAAAATAGGTGTTCAGCCTGTACAAAGTGCGGGCTGTTTTTTCTGAAGGGGATAAAAAAGCTCCTTCCTCTGGAGAATGGGAAGGAGGACCAAAAAGGAATAAACACTACCCTTTTATAATAAAAAAATCATCGAAAACTTTATTGTTCGTTTGTGTCAATTATGTGATTTTCTTTAGCAAATATGGCGATATTTTGTTATTTGTAAGACCACCTCATTTTTATGGTTGTTTATCTTTTTTTTTGTAGTTCAATCTAGTAATGACTAATGTGTCTTTTGAAAAAATTGCAAAATTTTAGCTGTTCGATTACAAATATCATATGTAAAAAAAGGGAGATATTGCATGGGGTTGATTTATGGTTCGTTATTCCAACACTCAAATCCAGTACATGCATTTCAGTTAAATGGAGATGGTGGGTTGCTTCCCATCGACGTGAATGCCAGCGCGAATCAGCAGTCTCCGTTCTGGCTTCATTATGATTATAAGGATCCGCAAAGTTTTAATTGGATCCAGCAATCAGATCTCTTCAATGAACAGGTGAAGTCTGCTTTATCCGGGCATTCAGGACGTTGGAGATTGATCCGTGTTGGTGATGGTATTTTATTAACATTGCAAACATTAAATACCAATGCGGGCCAACGGCCTGAGCAATTAATTGCATTTAGAGTATTTATTAATAACCGGATAATTATTTCTAGTCGTCATCGAAAAGTAAATTCCTTAGATCCTGTTATTGATGACTTAAATCAGGGAGTTGGTGCGCAAAGTACGGGTGATTGGTTAGTTGAGGTTGCTGATTCTATTACAGATGAAATAAGTGATTTTACTGATTCTTTGCATGAGCGTTTAATTGATATGGAAGACTCCATATTAAATGGCGAAATTCCTGATAGAGGGGAATTTGCCTTACTTCGTAAACAAATTATTGTGATCCGCCGTTATATGGCCCCGCAAAGAGATATGTTTTCCCGTTTGACAACGGAAAAATTACTTTGGTTAGATGAAACGGATCGCCGTCGAATTCAAGAAATTTCTGACCGATTAGGGCGTTGTATTGAAGATCTCGATGGGTTTATTGCCCGTACAGCGATTATTTCTGACGAGATAACGAATATGATGACTGAAATGATGAACCGGCGTATTTATACAATGTCATTAATGGCCATGATATTCTTACCAACAACGTTTTTAACGGGGTTATTTGGTGTGAATTTAGGGGGGATCCCCGGTAATGAATTTCGTTTTGCCTTTAGTGTATTTTGTGTTTTATTAGCCGCCTTGATTGGAACTGTATTGTGGTGGCTAAGAAAAAGCCGCTGGCTCTAATATTGACGACTTATTTGCTATAACCGGACCTAGTTTGAGATAAATCAATAAAACTACTGAGGTTTTAGTGCAGTATTAGTCCTGCAGGTGAATGCAACGTTGAGCGATGAACGTTGTGCTCCATAATTGTAGTTTTTCTCATATTGAGTTCTTATACAGAATAATTGACCACTGTAATGCCGATGTAATTTACATCGGCTTTTTTTTGCATCAAATCTGAGAAAAATAACCTCCAAATGAAGAGGTTATCAATAAACGTTATTTAACTTCAATAATATCAAGGCGTTCTGCTGTAAATTCGGGCTTATCATCTTCATCTATAAAAGGTTGAAGCGGTAGCTCCTCTTTGTCAAACGCAAGATCTCCGCCATTGATAATGTCATCTCCATGAGAAATGTTTTTGAAGTCAAATAATTCAGTATCACATAAATGAGACGGTACAATATTTTGAGTAGCACGGAACATGGTTTCGATTCGGCCTGGATAACGCTTATCCCAATCACGCAGCATCTCTTTAATAACCTGACGTTGTAGATTTGGTTGAGAGCCACATAGATTACATGGAATAATCGGGAACTCTTTAGCCTGAGCGAAGCGCTCAATATCTTTTTCTCGGCAGTAAGCGAGCGGGCGAATGACAATATGCTTTCCGTCATCACTCATTAATTTAGGTGGCATACCTTTTAACTTACCGCCATAAAACATATTTAAGAACATTGTCTGTAAGATATCATCACGGTGATGACCAAGTGCAATTTTAGTTGCACCTAATTCAGTTGCTGTACGATATAAAATCCCACGACGTAAACGCGAGCACAATGAGCAGGTTGTTTTCCCTTCTGGAATTTTTTCTTTTACGATCCCATAGGTGTTTTCTTCAACAATTTTGTACTCTACACCAAGGTTATCAAGGTATGCAGGTAAAATATGTTCAGGGAAACCGGGTTGCTTTTGGTCCAAATTAACCGCAACTAATGAAAACTGGATAGGGGCACTTTTTTGCAAACTTTGCAGTATGGAAAGCAGCGTGTAACTATCTTTACCTCCAGACAAGCAAACCATTATCCGGTCACCGTCTTCTATCATGTTAAAGTCAGCGATTGCTTGGCCAACATCACGGCGAATTCTTTTTTGCAACTTGTTTAAGTTGTACTGTTCTTTATTTGTTGTCATTCTATACTGTTCTGTTACTGGGGGTTTATGTTGCTGATAGATAATTGTACATTCGGCTTTTAAATGATTATTCTTCTATGCTTAAAGCCTAATCAGCGAGATTTATAAAAAGAAGCTCATGATAGCAGAACCTAAGGGGAGAGTGATACCAGTTCGTTAAAAGAGGGGAAAATTGGAACTGACCTACCTTTAATAGAGTGACATAAATTGAGCATTTTCTAACCGGTGAGGATATGCCATCGGTGGAAGCTGATTTAAGCTTTATGTGTTCGGTTTTGGTTATAATTTTACTGCTATAATTGCTCTAGTTTCCATGGAAACGGGTCATTATCCTTTTTTATTTGGTTTATCAAGTTGATATGAGACAGAGTTATTTGGTTATTTTTACAATAATTTAGTATTTTGACTGAAATGAACCAGGGACTATTATTGACTCGATTTTGTTTAGGGAGCCTTCTTCGGGCTTTAAGCGTATTCTGATAACATGTTTTGCTGGTAATGCCTATCAATTTCAATCGTTAAATACTTATGCGGTCCTACGTCAATAATATCGCGCATTTGAAAGTGCTAACTGTAATATAAATTGCCGTACATTGAAAATTAATACCGATTGGTATTCGAATTTTTTATGATGACCGCTAAAAATTTTATGGTAGAGTTTTAATCACAGAAATCTTGTTGTAGGAAAATCGAACAATATTTTATGCATTTATTCTAGATGCAGAATACTATATTTTTCAATCATGGCTTTCCTTTTGGATAAATTTCTAAAGTATATGTTTTTTTATGTTTAAACAATACAACTATATCAAGTCTTTCTTATTCTTATTTGGAATAAGTTGAATGAATAAGTAATAAGGTTTTTGCTATTGTTTTTTATATTACTATCAGTCAATAGTTGGTAATTTTAGTAACTTATTAAATTGTTAATCACGGTAGGAATTATATTAGTATTATAAATCATAAACTCCTAAAATTTAGATAGAACATATCCTTTCATTTAAATTGGTGATTCTTCAATCCCTAGTGAAAATAAAAGGTTGCTTGAGTGTGTTGTTATAGGTTTAGAAGGGTTTAATATTTGAATATCAATGGGATACTGGTATTTTTTATAAAGTAAATAGCTCTGTCACTTGTTTATAAAAAGAGAAGTAGTAATTTAAATTCAGTTTGTAAGTGCGATGGGATTCACATTTTAAGGATTTTATGTTTAAAAATACATACTAATGTTGTTTATTTGGATTATTATGTTTTTGCGCTTAAGATCGAATCATCAATATAATTATAGATTAAATGCAAATGCTTAAAGTTATCTTTTTAAGCTAGATAATATTTTTAAAATAATATTTAATTTTTTGTTTTTAATTAGTAGGTTAAGGAGATATTAAACCAACCAATCATGATTGAAATCCATTAGGGTGGTGATATTAATGAAATACTTTATATTCTTTTTTAGTCTAGCTTTTGTTTTTCTTATAGCATACCTTCTTAGTTTTAGTAAAAAAAATATAAAACATAAACTTCCATCTATATTAATATTGTTGATAATGGAGCTTATTGTGGCATCTATTATGCTAAACACCACAATTGGTCTTGCCACCCTTGATGGTATAGCATCGGGTATTCATTATATAATTAATTATGCTAATAAGGGGATTGATTTTGTTTTTGGCGACATAAGCAGTAAAACCTCTATGGTTTTTGTTGTTGTCGCTCTTCTACCTTTAGTTTTTATCTGTTCTATAATTGGAATATTTAAATATATCGGTGCGTTAGACTTAATTATTAATACTATAGGCTTTCTAATTAACAAAATATCTAAAGTTGGGAAGTTGGAGTCTTTCGCTGCTATTAGTGCTGTGATAGTCGGAATGATGCCTGCATATGTATCAATTAAAGATTACATTCCAAGGCTATCTAAAGCACAGATGTATACTATTGCTGCATGCACTGTCTCAACAGTAGATATTGCATTGCTAGGCGCATATACACAAATGGTTGAGCCACGTTATGTCTTTATAGGTGTTAGTCTCAATTTCTTTAGTACTTTTATTATTGTTTCTATTATTAACCCAAGTGAACCTACTAATATTGCAGTTTGTCCTATGGGGGAGAATAAAAGCGAAAGAGGTTCATTTTTCGAAGTGTTGACAGATCACATGCAGGATGCTTTTAAACTTATTCTTGCAATTGTCCCCATAATTATTGGTTTTGTTGCCTTAATTAGTATGTTGAATGATGTGTTTTTTAATATTTTAGGAATTAGTTTTCAGGGAATTTTGGGTTATATTTTTTCACCCTTAGCTTTCATTTTGGGTAGTTCATGGGATGAAAGTATTTCTTTTGGGACAATTATAGCGACTAAAATTTTATCAAATGAGTTTGTTGCTATGATTGATTATATGAAATTAACTAACTTAACACCACGAACGGATGCAATTATGTCTGTATTTTTAATATCATTTGCAAATTTTGGTTCTATCGGAATGATTATCGGTTGCGTTACAAGTATAAGCCGAGAACATGGAAAAATGATTGCATCAAATAGTTTTAGATTGATTGTTGGTTCAACTTTAGTCAGCTGTTTATCAGCGACGATTGTTGGTATTTTTGTATAAAAATAAATAAAGAGTAATAAAATGCACAAAATAATAATAGACTGTGATCCTGGGGTAGATGATGCCGTAGCTATTTTTTTAGCTCTTGCTTCTCCAGAAATAAAATTAATAGGGGTCACTACAGTTGCAGGAAATGTTGAATTAGAAAAGGTTCATAATAATGCAAAACAATTGCTTACATTAGCAAATAGGCAGGATATCCCCCTAGCAAAAGGTTGTGAACGTCCATTAATGTCAAAAAGTGGGAGTAAAACACATGTTCATGGGACTGATGGTTTAGCCGGAGTGCTCTTGCCATCATCAGATTATCAAAATTATTCTGGTCACGCGGTGGATTTTATTATTGATACGGTAATGTCAAATCCAGGTGAAATAACATTATGTACTATGGCTTCCCTCACTAATATCGCAGTCGCTATCATTAAAGAGCCAAAATTAGTTGATAATGTAAAAGATATTGTCGTTATGGGGGGAGCTGCATTTACACAGGGAAATATAACGCCAGCTGCTGAATTTAATTTTTATGTAGACCCTCATGCCGCTCATATCGTTTTTGATAGTGCGCGACACATTACTATGCTTGGCTTGGATGTAACAAGTAAAGCTGATATAAGGGCGGGTTTGTGCGGTCCTTTGGAAAAAGGTGGTCTCATCGCTCAGACTGTGGCTGAAATGTGCCGAAGATATGCTGAATTTGATCCATTTCTCCATGATCCTTGTGTTATTGCGTATCTCATTAAACCCGAAATTTTTTCAGGTGTTGACGGTTCAATAACTATCGAATATGAGTCGAATAAATTATTTGGTCATAGTTTTGCTTATACATCTACTTTCATTAACCATGCCTCAAAAGCTAGGTACAATGAAGCTAAATGCAAAATTATTACAGACGTTGATACATCGAAATTAATATCTTTAATTACAGAACGTATCATAACTCTCTAAGGTAAATTGTATCAATAATAACCTCGGGTGATTCTTGTTTAAAATACAGAAACTAAATATAGGTAATGACTCAGTGATTAATTAGAGAATTTTTTGGTCAATATCAGGGAGAAATTTTTACAGTTTGTTTAAGTTGCAACATTCTGTTGCTGATAGATAATCGCAAATTCTATTTTTAAATTATTATTGTCATAGAGTTAGAGTTTGGTCAGCGAAATTTATAAAAAGTGAAAAATCTGCTAGTAGTGCTGTCTTCTTTATAGTCTTTATCTTATTGCCTAAGAACCAATAAGTACTTAATATATAAGAAAACTCGGAGGGTATATGCCTGCAGCTGATCCTATTGAATTGGTTTCTTCTTTACTAGTTAATACTATTAAAATGGTGATTACGCCAACAGAATATATTTCCCAAAGTGGCGCTATTGGAGATATTATTTATATAAGTTTGTTATTTTTTAACTAAAAATGATGAAATTATCATCATAAAAAAGTTAGTTTGATACAAATGAAGGAAGTCAGGGCTTCCTTCATGCTAGAAAGTCATTCGTGGACATTAATGAGGTAATTCATCACATAATTTTTGCAAAGTAGTTAAAAATTTACCCACATGAAAACCATCACAAACAGCATGATGTACTTGTACTGATAGGGGAAGCCATATTTTATTACCTTCGCTATAATATTTCCCCATTGTGAATATTGGTGTGTAAATATTCCTACTATCTGCAATGTTTAGATTGAAACTGTCGAATGAGACCCAAGGTAGAGATGACACATAGAATACATTATCGATTTGCTGGGGTTGAGGATATAACTTGAAATTATCTTTATATAATGTTACCTGCTGGTGATAGCTATCCATAAATATCGTCATTTCTGAAGAGTACTCACACCACAACGAAGAAAAAGTTTCAGTTTCTTTATGGAAGATTGTAAAACTGGGATTCACTTTATCCCATAAAATAAGCTCACCATTTTTGTTGGCGAATCTAAATTCTTTATAAGTATTAGCGACTCGTGATAATAAATAAATTATCGTAGGGTAAAACTTATATCCATTTGAATCTATATGCTTTTTAAGGTTAGTAATATCTATTTTACTTGTTAAACTAAACCCACAATTTATGGTTTTCTCGTAAGTGTTGTAATGCTCCTTACGTAACCATGTCTCTATATTAAATTTGGTATAATTCATAATTTTTACTTCTAATAAATTAATATGATTGTTATTAGAAAGGGAACTTCTCTGTTTTTGATTGATTCATAGTGAATTTTTATATCTTTTTGCAGTTATGCCTGCATTTTAGCTAGCCTATTTTTGCTTGTTGAGGTCTCAAGTTTAACGATTTCAATGCAAGGCACAATTTGCGTGATAGTAACGTACACTCATACACTTGGTTGTGCGTTGACGTAAGTATCAAAGAAGGTTTTGATATCTATATTGAGTATTTTAGAGAGTATCATAAGGTGCTCAATAAATATGGGAAGGCTCCCATCTTCATATTTTATATATGATTTTTCAGATATAGATATTAGTTCTGCCATTTTTTTTGTCGTAATTTGTTGTTCTATACGCTTTTTTTTAATGAGTTCACCCAGTACTGCATTACCAACATTATTTTTATTCATAGTAACCTGTTATTAAGCTTGATTTTGACTTTTTTATTATCTTAGATGGAAGATTATATTCAATGGGTAATAATCTGTAAAATTAAGAGGAGGTATATCTAAGATGATAAAGTTGAAATTAAACCTTATAGTATAAGTATAGTAAATTATGATAAAAATAACACGGTTATATTTTATAATCTAGAGGTGAAAGATACTGAATATGAAATTCTATTAAATAGCATAAAATACTATTTTCTACTAGATGATATGTTAATTTTGATACTATTATTTAACATAGGTTATTTTTAGCTATAGTTATTTAAGATAAGATCTATTGTTAATTAAATCTGATTATACAGACAGTACTACCTCTACCACTTTTTGAGCATGAATAGCGGTGGTATCAAAGATTCTTGCTGTAGTATCATCTTGATTAATAAGTAATGTTATTTCAGTACATCCTAAAATGATACCTTCAGCACCATTTTCTATTAGTTTTGCCATTATACGCTGATATTCTTTTTTAGAATTGACATCGATTTTCCCTAAACACAATTCATTATAAATAATATCATGAACTGTCTTTCTATCTTTCTCGTTAGGTATTAATACATCCAAATTAAACTTATCAATTAATCTTTGTTTATAGAAAGGTTGCTCCATAGTAAAAGCGGTACCTAAGAGTCCAATCTTTTTAATACCTGATTGCATAATTCGGTCACCAGTTGCATCTGCGATATGTAATAAAGGAAGACCCGTTTGTGATTCTATGTATGGTGCAACTTTATGCATAGTATTGGTGCAAAGGACAAGAAAATCGGCGCCTGCAAGCTTTAAGCGCTCCCCTGCATCAGCTAAACATTGTGCCGCTAAATCCCATTGCCCGTTAGATTGGTACTGTTCTAATTCTGCGAAATCAACACTATATAAAACAATTTTAGCAGAATGCAAGCCACCTAGCTGTTGTTTTATGCCTTCGTTAATTTGTTGATAGTATAGTAATGTTGATTCCCAACTCATACCGCCTATAAGGCCAACAGTTTTCATTTTTGAGCTCCTGCTATTGTATTGTTTTCTTACTATACTGATTGTTTACAAAGAAAAACAAGAGAAACCAGAAAGTTTTTTCGGAAGATGAAGGGAAGAAAACAGCTGTAATATTAAACACAAATTAACACTACATCTTAAATTGTTTTTATATTTGATATATTGAGGAAAAAAAGGATAAATATAAAAATTTTACGTTTTAAAGATGGATTTAAATTGATATCTGGTTATCATCATAATGAATATTATCTCCACAAAACTGGACATATATGGTGAGAATGAAAATGAATTTCTTCAAAGTAATCATTGCGATACTGCTTTTTGGTGCTGCATTTTTGTTAGGAGCACTTTATATGAAGCCAACCCAATTAAGTTTAGTTGAGCAGGTGAAAAAGAATGTTTATGATGTTTTAGCGTATCCACAAGCGGCAAAATTTAGGAATATTGAATATCATTTTTCTCGCTACACTGCGGATAATGGTAAGGTAGGTTATGTTTGTGGGGAGGTCTATCGATATAAAAATGAAAAGCCTGACGGGTTTAAGCGCTTTATTGTTAAATCGTATACTAATGACGACGGCCGTATGGATATTTCAATTCCATTTATTGATGGAGGGCATGAAATATTATTGCCAGAACAAGTTAATCAAATTTGGAATGATAAATGCTCAAGTCCTGCTTCACCATTAGAGTAGGAAATAAATTTTCGAATATAGAATATATAAGAAAATACCATGGGCTGCATGGTAACGCAGTGAAACTAATAAGCAAAACTGGATTATATATTACTGGTTTAGTGTTATACTAAATACGTTACACTTTGTTTTGTTATTTTTATGAAACAAAAAAAAGCCTTTGTGGTCAACGATGACTATATTTTTTGATATTCATTTTTTAATGAATTTTTAATTTAGTAGTTTAAGGAGTCGATAATGGTTAGTAATAATAGTGCACGTCGTTTGTTAGGTATGCCTTATAAATTAAGTCGTTCTAAGAGGAATATACGTGTATCGTTAGGTTCAAAAGATAATGCGATAGTCGCGGTGCAAAAAAATAAAGCGACAGAAAAGAAAACATATCATTCAGTAACTGTTTTTTACCCAGAATATGTTATTAGTTAATTGAATGGATGTAACCCTCTAGACTCACTAGGGGGTTTAAGTTATTTTATCCGAACTAGATTTTTCTTATTAAATTACATTAGCTCATTTCTATATACCCTCTTTATGAGTCATTTTCTGAGTATTCTATTACAAAAAATAAACAGTAGTCATAAAATAGATTAAGCGATATTATCTGCATTAATTAAAAACTAAAAAAGATGACTGTCGGTGTTGTAGAATGAAATTTTATTGTTGCCTTCTACTTTTATTTTGTTTTTCTCTTTCAGGATGCTCTACTCAGTTTAAGTCTGATGAAGAAACTAATCGTTTGAAATTTAATATTCAACACGCAAATACTGTTCCTATTGGGGATTCTGTAGAGACGTTGGCTGTTTCGGATATGTTACCAGGCGATATTCTTTTATCATCTGCTACAGGGTTAAATTCATGGGGAATTCGATTATTTAGTATTAGCGGGGTAAGCCATGCATCTATTTACTTAGGGCTGGGGGAAGTCGCAGAATCTGTAGGAAGTGGGGTTAGGATCATTACATTAGACCAAGCAGTGAAGGATTCTAATAACATGGTCGTATTGAGACAAGCCGGTTTAACATCATTACATGCAGAAAAATTACGTGAGTTTTCGGTTCAAAATAATGGAAACAAGTATAACTACAAAGGTATTGTGATGATTGCTCCTTGGATGATCACAAAAAGAGTATGCGAACTTCCATTAATAGGTGAAACGATACGTAATTTTTGCTTAAGAACTTTAGCGACAGTTCAATTAGGCGATGATATAGACCAAGCTAATGGTTTCTTTTGTTCACAGTTTGTCTTAGATGCTTATAAATATGCGGGGATCCCATTGTTTGAAGGGAATTCATCATGGATAACACCTGCAGATATATTACATATGCGTACAGGCGATGTACCGACTTTTATGCCAACTCAACGTTTATCGTATGTTGGGCATTTAAAATCATGGAGCTTTAGTAGTGCAATACGCAGAAAATAAATGGGTAATTTAAACCAAAAAAAAGGCCAACATATAAAGTTGGCCTGCTAAACTGGAAGCAATGTGAGCAATGTCGTTTGTGATAAACTTGAGTGATTTACTCAAGTATTCACAAGGTAAAAGATAACCATTCTCATTTAAGAAATCAACCCCTTTTTTTATGTAGTTATTTCTTTCATTTTCTCATCTTAATTCATTTTTTTGTTATAAAAAACAATGCATTGCAGGTTTTGATCTAATGAAAATCACTTTTTTGACAAAAAAAATTTAAAAAAAAACGATTAATGAGATTATTCTTGCTGAGATTAATCATTAATAGGCGTGTTTATGATGCGAAAATTAAAGGTGGGTGTCGTCGGCTTAGGTGCTATTGCACAAAAAGCATATTTACCGATCTTAATGAAAGAAGAAAACTGGGAGTTGATTGATGCTTTTTCGCCTAATCAATTAAAGGCAAAACTGATTTGTGACAGTTATCGTATTCCTCTGTTTAGTCATATTGATGCACTTGCACAGCAATGTGACGCTATTTTTGTTCATAGTGCGACGAAAAGCCATTCTTTTTATCTTGAGTTGTTAAAGCTACCTTTAAAACCAATAGAAGAGGGGGAGCCAATAGTTAACTTGCGAACAAGAAGGGCTTGAAGGTGTTAAACATTTTGCACTTTGGCCTATAGAACAAGCAGCCCAATCGTGTTTTAGGCAAAGTGAATGGCCTGAAAAGATACCGATACCGCAAAGTTGGATGGAATTTGAGGTTGCCGACATTGAAAAAATTACGAACAGTTGCCTTAAGGAAGGTTATATCTTATTAGTTAATAATCGAATGGAGCCTTGGGGACAAAGAGTAACAAGGTTATTAAGCCCAGAAGGTATGTTAGTTGGTTTAACGGTGACGCTATGGCTAAGAGAATAGTCGGTTTTTATTTGTAGCTAGAGATCTCATTTATCTTTGTGGATAAGAGACATTTATTAGTAATTGTTTATAATTTTGTTGTAGAACTTCATTTTAACTATTTTAGGAGGGGTTATGTATAAAACGATTCTGGTCCCTATCGATTTAACCGAAGATGAATTAACCAGTAAAGCCGTTCGTCATGCCGTTAATCTAGCAAAACAATCGAGCGCTAAAATTCATCTTATTCATGTTTTACCCATTTCATCAGCAATTATTAATGCGTACGCTTTAGGCTACATGGAAATAAAAGACCGTGCGACAGTGAAAGCGGAAGAAGACATGAAAATGTTAATGGATTCAATTGATTTACCTCATGATGACGTGAGTTATACAATAACGTTTGGTTCTCCACGAGATGAGGTGATTAATACAGCAAAAGACATTAATGCAGATATTATTGTCATCGGCTCTCGTCGTCCAAATATTACAACTCATCTTTTAGGGTCAACGGCTGCAGGTATAGTGCGTTACGCGGAAACATCCGTGTTGGTTGTACGTTAATAATTAGAGGAGAACCTGCTAATAGGGTAGGTTCTTTTTTTATTTCATTATTGGTATTGCTAATTCTATTAGTTTTATCATTCAAGTTGATTTATCTTACTTATAACAAGGTGAGCTTGAGTCAGTATGGAAAAATTTTCGCAAGAATTACTGCGTATTGAACACTTTGTTCTGAGAGTTTTGCGTTTTTATTTACTCGGGCTGTTGATCTTTTTTCTTGGGTTATTACCCGGTATCATCGGCTTTTATTTTATTGAAGGCCACTCAGTTGTTGAGTCAATGCTTAATGCCTTGTCAATGTTGAGTGGGCAAGCTATTGAGCCCTCTCCGATTACTCGAGGAGGTCGTTTCTTTATCGCTATTTATGGTTTATTTTTACAAAGCGTTTTTATTATCAGTATTGGATTAATTGTAACGCCTTTCATTCATCGAATTTTGCATAAATGGCATTTAGAAGAATAATTTTTTGTTGTAATAGTAAGGGGCTTCACAGCTTTTTTAGTGTAGTAAGACTATACTTTGAAAGATGAAAAGGAAAATATTCACCCGCTACGCCTAATAACTAAGTTGTAAAAATACACAACAATACAACTTGAATAAAAATGTAAACACAATTAATAAGGGGCATCATATGTATCAAACAATTTTGGTTCCCGTGGATATATCTGAAGATGTATTAACAGATAACGCATTAAAACATGCTATTTATCTAGCAAAAATCTCAAATGCGAAAATTCACTTGTTTCACTCAGTGCCGGATGTTTCAAGGTTTTCAATGAGCTACAGTTATCATTATGATTTATTATCTTCATTTGCTAAAAAAGCCCTTGAGCGTTCAGAAGAACAGCTAAAAGAAATCATTGAAAAAATTGATTATCCATCAGATAAAATCTCTTATAAGGTTGAGTTTGGCTCACCAAGAGATAAGGTTTTATCGGAAGCTGAGGCAATTGATGCTGACCTTATTGTTATCGGCTCACGTAACCCAAGTATTTCAACGCATTTATTAGGTTCAAATGCTTCTGGGATTGTATCCTATGCGAAGATCTCGGTACTTGTCGTTCGATAAAATAAAAATAGCCTGCAAGGTAATGCAGGCTATTTTTGTCTATTAAAAGCGAATAAATCTAAGGGGTTTTAACCGCTTCTTTGGCTTGCTCAATGGCCTTAAGCGCTTGGCTACAGGCTTGCTCTTGTGCATCGTCAGGGTAGCTAGCAAGGGCTTTTTTCGCTTCTTCTAATTGTGACTTCATTAATGCAATTTGTTCACCTGCATTGGCTTCATCTTTATATTGTTCTTCGGCTTGCTTAACAAGGTCGTTCATTTCTTTGAAATAAGTGTCACAGGTTACACCTGCATTTGCATTAAATGCAGTGAAAGCCATTAATAGACTAAATGCAATTGGAATCGTTTTTTTCATCGTATTTTCGCTTTCAAAATTCATAATATCGTCAGAATAACACCCCATATTCAAAAACGCACTATTCGAACACGTGAATGTTTTTAACTGATAAGTTTTTTCTACATATTGAGAATATTCCTGTTGGTCACTAACGACAATAGCATAATTTGCAAAATACAAATGATAATCATTCTTGACTGAGTGCAATGTAAAAGTGTACATTTAAGTACACTTTAAATAATGATAAAGAAAGAGATGATTATGATGAATAAAAATATGATAAAAACAGAAAATTGGCCGATCTGTGAGATGAATATATTTCCCTCTACTATGGATGAAACACGTTTGTGGTTAGAAGAGATGGATATGTTATTGGCGAGAAGAAATGAATTTGTCTTGATATACCCGCCAGTGGTTAAAAAAGAAAAACCATCATCAGAAGATATGCAAAGTATGAAATATGTGCGTCGTTGGTTGAAAGACACTAAAGAAGCGATGGAACAACATTGCCGCGCTCTTGTTGTTACCCTGCAACCGGATGGACGAGATAAAGAGGAGATGGAACGCATGGCACCAATGCTATCTGCGTTATATGGCCCCCAAGTTTTAATCGCAGCGGATGGAACAACAGCAAAAGAGCAGGCCCAATCAGTTTTAGCTTAGTTGACTGTGTTTTTACTGATTTTACGGATATAACTGGCGATGATATCAACTGACATAGCAATTTGCTGTTGAATAAACTCATCGCTGGGCTTGAAATCAGCAATACAAAAAGTGGTGATAAAGACATCCGCTTTTAACATTTCTAGATAACGTGAAGAAATACTTAATAATGTTTTTTCATCTACCTTAACGTCAGGAAGCAAAGCCAATTTCTGTGTTAATAAGCGATAGCTTTTTACTGGGCCTTGTTCAAAAAACGCGTGCGTTATTTCAGGGAAACGGTTGTATTCACCTAAAATTAACCGGTATAACCCAATGGATTCAGGCTTAAGCACATTCAATAAAAATCGAGAACCATAAAAAGAAAGTATGGACTCTATCGTATCTAGTGGAGGCGTTTTTTCATCAGGCTCCTGAAAAATATCATCAATCATAGATGCAATAACAGCGGCAAATAACCCTTCTTTATCACCAAAGTTTTTATATAACGTTGTTCGAGAGCCCCCAGCTCGTTCAATAATCATATCCAGAGTTGCGCCTTCAAACCCATATTGCAGAAAAATTTCAGTTGCCGCAGAGATCAAAGCCTGTTGACGACGTCGGCCTTTTGGGGTTTTAGCTGTAAGAGGGTTATTCATGAATGGTTAATCCTGCTATTTGTCTTCAAATAAGAAAGTAACATAACAAATTTTACTGAAATAGTTTAAATCACGTCACCTCAATCATAGATTTACCTGAAAGAGATCATCATTTAAGCTGATATTTGTCTTTATGATATTGATAAAGATTACCATGTTTAGGGTAATATCTGAATGGTTGTCACAATGTTGGGGGCAAGATGGCAGAGTCTGCATTAAATGAACAAAAAATAGATCAAAATGATCCCGTTAATCAGCAACGTGAAATAACTC